>JAHFEP010000018.1 GCA_023248415.1 Nitrospirota bacterium | reverse complement strand
TAGAATCCTTGAACCCTTTTGAAATTGACTGGCAAAAACTAGAAAAGACTGTAAGACTCGGCATACGATTCCTTGATAATGTTATAGATGTAAATAAATATCCTTTGCCTCAGATAGACAGGATGTGCAAGGGAAACAGAAAGATAGGCCTTGGCGTCATGGGATTTGCTGATATGCTTATACTCCTGAATATACCGTATAGCTCTCAAATGGCGCTTGGTACTGCAGAGGGGCTGATGAAATTTATTGAAGAAAAAGCAAAGGAAACATCAGCAGAATTGGCAAAAGAACGTGGTGTGTTCCCAAACTACAAAGGAAGCATATATGAAAAATCAGGTGTGATGATTAGAAACGCAACAACAACAACTATTGCGCCAACAGGGACATTAAGCATTATTGCGAACTGCTCAAGCGGGATTGAACCTCTATACGGCATTACATATACAAGAAAGATACTTGATGATGTTGAACTAAAGGTAATAAATCCAAACTTTGAAGAGATTGCAAAAAAAAATGGATTCTATTCTGAAAGGCTTATGGATACAATTATTGCCTTTGGTTCAATACAGGAGAGGACTGATGTGCCTGACGATGTAAAGAGACTTTTTACAACAGCGCACGATATCACGCCTGAAGACCACATAAGGATACAGGCAGCTTTTCAGAAATATACTGATAATGCAGTATCAAAAACAGTAAATTTCCATGAGGATGCTAAAAAGGCTGATGTTGAAAAGGCATTCCTGCTTGCATATAAACTTGGGTGCAAGGGTGTAACAATATACAGAAGCAAAAGCCGTGAGAGGCAGGTTTTGAGCTGCAGGAATAATATACAGTATTGCTAACGGCTTCGTAAAAAGTCCATCTGCGACCCCCACACCTATGCATAGGTGTGGGGGTCGCTTCGGCCTCGCATCCTCACCCCCACCCTTCCCTCCCCCTTAGTAAGGGGGAGGGTTAGGGAGGGGGTTCTGCGGTGCGAGTCCTCGCTCCGCCTTGCATCTGGAGCTTCTTACTTTGCCGTCTTTCAGGCTTTTTTAAGAAGATTATAATAAATAGTGGAGTGAAATATGATACGACAACCTGCTGTTGCCGGAAGATTTTATGAAGGCTCTCCAACTCTTTTAGAAAAAGAGGTGGGGGCGTTTATTGAAAAAGGCCTTAAAAAAGAAAAGGCAATAGGCATTGTCTCGCCTCATGCAGGTTATGTTTATTCCGGCGCTGTTGCAGGCGCTGTATATTCGCGGATTATTATTCCTAAGACAATTATATTGATGGGTCCTAATCATACAGGCATTGGCAAGGCTGTATCAGTATTCCCTGAAGGTGAATGGACTATGCCGAATGGCCCTGTGGCAGTCAATAACAAACTTGCTGAACTTATATTAAAATATTCAAAGACTGCAAGTGCAGATTATCATGCCCATCAACATGAACATTCCTTAGAGGTGCAGATCCCATTTATTCAATATTTTTCAAAAGATTTTAGCATCGTTCCAATAACAATCATGGATACCTCTCTTAAAACATGTCAGGACATAGGCGAAGGAATTGCAAAAGCTGTAAAGGAATATATAAAAGAGGCAGAAGATGTCCTGATAGTCTCAAGCACAGATATGACGCACTATGAATCCCATGACAGTGCAAAGTCAAAGGATAAAAAGGCAATTGATAAGATACTATCATTAGACCCTGAAGGTCTTCATAAGACAGTAAAGGAATATGGAATATCAATGTGCGGATTTGCGCCGACTGTCTCAATGCTTTTTGCTTCAAAGATGCTCGGCGCAAAAAAGGCATCGCTGATAAAATACATGACATCAGGCGAGGTAAGCGGTGATTATGAGCAGGTCGTCGGCTATGCAGGTATTATAATACAATAAAGGGATGGGATGGAAAATATACTATATATAATAGCAACGGTCGTCATAGGCGCTCTGGTATTTGGATTTTTAATAGGCAAGATATTCTCTTCTTCTAACCTTAAAGGACGCGCCAAGCTCCTTGAAGAAGAGCTTCAGAAAAGCTCTGATTCCCTCCAGAGGATAATAAAGGACCAGAGCAGACAGCTTGCATCGCTTCAAAATGAGAACGGTGACATTTCAAGGATGATAATCCTTTTTCCTGATATGGCAGAGGATATAACAGCAAGCATAAGCATTGACGACCTTTCTACTACTATCATCAAAGTAGCAAAGCAGCTTCTTGAGGCAGATGAGATTGCCTTTTTTGTTGCTGAAAAGGAAAACCTTCTATTAAAGACATACGCTGGTTTCTCAAAGGAAGCAGCAAACAGTATGATAAAGATAAAAATCGGAGAGGGCCGCATTGGATGGGCAGCGGAAAAAATGATAATAATGGCTGACGAAGATTTTAGGAATGAAAGTATTTTGATAAAAGAGCAGCTGCATAAAGGCGGACATGAAAACATAAACATAGATATCTGTGCGCCGCTGCTATACAGAGGTAAACTCTACGGATTAATAGCTGTCGGAAAGCTGTCCAAGAATATAAAGAACATAAGAAAATTCCTGATGATGATAAGCCATTTGTCTGCTGCTACTATGGAGAATATACATCTCATCTCAGAGATTCAGCATCAGGCAGATGTAGACGGCCTTACAAAACTTTACAACATTACTTATTTTCATAAACACCTCCAGATTGAAATTGACAAGGCAGGCAGATTTAACAGAAATCTGACAATATTCCTGTTTGATATTGATAATTTTAAACTCTACAATGACTTGAACGGCCATCCGGCAGGAGATGTTGTCCTTTCATCAATTGGAAAACTTGTTAAAGATAATTTAAGGTTGATTGATATCCCGGCAAGATACGGCGGAGAGGAATTTATAATTATGCTTCCCGAGACCGGAAGCGAACTTGGAATGCAGATTGCAGAAAGGATGCGTAAGCAAATCGAAAATCTGAATATATCTTTTCCACAAAATAAGCCGTGGGAAAGGCTTACAATAAGCGGCGGGATTGCAACCTACCCACTTGACGGAAAGAATGAAAAGGAGCTTATTAAGACAGCGGATATTGCCCTTTATAATTCAAAAAAGAGCGGTAAAAACAGGGTTATACCCTATGAACAGTCCTTTGCGGCATTGGAGTAACTATTTGATATTTACCCGTATCTCTGCCTTTGCTCTTAATTTTTTGATATACTCCTCCAGTTGCTTTGCAACCTCATCCTCTGTCAAATATACTTCAATTTCTGCCTTTATATCTTCCATTGATTTATTCTCATAAGCTGGCTTATTCTCAATATAGAATTTGGCAATATCCTCGTCAGACACCTTTACAAAAAACCTTATCCTCTGGTCAATAAATTTAAGTGCGATTATCTGCTCCTTAATGTATAGCTTTAAATCTTCTGTATTCATTCCCCACCTTGATAATGCCTTTTCAAATTCAACCTCTGTTGGATATGCCTTTTTTATCTCCTCTAATGCCTCTGTTATTTCAGCATCAGGTATCTTTGTCATGCCAAATTTCTCTGCCTCATTTATTATCAGGCTTCTGTCAATAAGTTCCCATAATACCTTTTTCCGGATTAAATCTTCATCAGATATATCCTCTTCTATCTGTATATCTGCCTTCCTTAATTCAGTTGCCGCATTCAGTGTGCTTAATATAATAACCCTGTTATTAACTACAGCAGCGATTCTTTCAACAACCATGGCATCTGAAAAAGATGTATTAAAGAAGATTATAAAAATGACAAGCAGCAGCATTATGTTAGGCCTATCCAATATTGCCGAATTCATATTGTAAAATCCCAATGATTGTTATAGCAGCAGTCTCTGCCCTTAATATTAAGTCTCCCATTGAAACAGGGATAAATCCGTTGGACTTAGCTGACTCTACCTCTTTATCTGTGAAGCCGCCCTCAGGACCAACAAATACACAGAGCTTATTAATTCCTCCTGAATATCTTTTGCAAACTTCCCTTAGTTTATTTTTCTGTTCACCTTCCCAGAGGATTAAACCTGAATCAATCTTGCCGATTTTGTCAAAAACATCCTCAAAACCAGTTATCAGTCCAATCTCTGGCACATCCCATCTGCCGCTCTGCTGGGATGCCTCTCTTGCAATACTCTGCCATCTTTTTTCCTTAGAAGATGTCCTGTTTTCAGAAAATTTAACAATTGTTCTCTCAGTGATTACTGGAATGACCTTTGATACACCAAGCTCTGCCGCCTTTTGTATCAGCATATCCATTTTATCACCTTTTAGGATGGACTGCACAAGAATTATTTCAATGGAAGGGGTTTCAGAAAACTCTTTTGTCTCTAAAATCTTGCCTGTCGCCTTTTTATGATTAACATCTATCAGCTCAATAAAATATCTTTTCTTTCTTTCATCAGCAATCCATATCTTATCGCCTATGCCTAACCGTAATATTTTTGTTATATGTCTTAACGCAGCATTGCTAATGGTTACTTTATTATCTATAATATCTTTTAAATCAATAAAAAAAAGCCTTGGCCCCGGCACTTTTTACCTTTTCATTGCCTCTTTTACTTTTTTCAAGAAACCTTTATCAGGAACTATCTCCTCACCGCTGATTCTTGCGTATTCCTCTAAAAGCTCCTTTTGTTTTACGCTAAGCTTATTTGGAATCTGCACATTAATCTTTACAACCTGATCACCAATTCCATAACCCCTGATGCTTGCAACCCCTTTGCCCTTTAATCTAAAGGTTGCCCCGCTTTGTGTTCCTGCTGGTATTTTTAATTCTGTGTTTCCAACAAGTGTCGGCACCTCTATCATTGTGCCAAGCGCTGCCTGTGCAAGGCCGAGTGGTATTTCGCAATATATATCATCTCTCTCCCGTGTAAATATTGGATGCTCCTTTACAGTAATAACTACATACAAATCACCTGGGGGGCCGCCGTAATTGCCGCTCTCACCCTCATTTGAAAGTTTCAGCCTCATGCCGTCCTCTACGCCCGGTGGAACCTTTATTGAAAGGATGCGGTCCTTTTTAATCTTCTTTGCGCCGCGGCATTTCGGACAAGGACTTGTTATAATTTTGCCCTCTCCATGACACCTGCTGCATGTTCTGCTGATTGTGAAAAATCCCTGCTGAAATCTTACCTGGCCGCTGCCTTTGCAATTAGGACAGACTGCCGGCTCTACGCCAAACTCTGTGCCCTTGCCATTGCAATCAAGGCAGGTTTCCATCCTCGGAACCTTTACCTTTGTCTCATAGCCAAACACAGCCTCCTCAAAGGTAATATTAAGATTATATCTTAAGTCAGCGCCCTGCTCAGGCCGCTGGCCGCCCCTTCTGCTAAAACCGAAGAAGTCGCCAAATATGTCGCCAAAAACATCGCCAAAATCCCTGAAACCCTCAGGACCCTGTCCACCCATCCTGTGGCCGTAAAGGTCATACTCCCTCCTCTTTTGAGGGTCGCTTAATACCTCGTATGCCTCAGAAATCTCCTTAAATTTTTCCTCTGATTCTTTATTTCCTTGATTTTTATCAGGATGAAACTGATGTGCAAGCTTGCGGTAGACCTTTTTAATATCTGCCTCAGAAGCATTTTTTTCTACACCTAAGATTGTATAATAATCCTGTTTATTAGCCAATTTCCATCAACCCTATTTCTTGTCCTTATCAACCTCTTCAAATTCTGCCTCTACAACCTTATCTTCCTTCTTTGCACCTGCCTCTGCGCCAGCGCCTGCTCCTGCTGCGCCCTGCTGTGATCCAGCCTTTTTATACATCTCCTCTGCAAGCTTGTGAGAAGAGGTTGAAAGCAATGCTACCGCATTTTTTATAGCATCTATATCATTTCCAGCCAATGCCTTCCTTGTATTCTCCATGGCCTCCTGAATCTTGACCTTCTCATCCGGCAATATCCTGTCACCGAATTCTGCTAATGATTTTTCTACTGAATATACAAGAGTATCTGCTTCATTTCGCACCTCTGCAAGCTGTTTCTTTTTCTTATCCTCATCAGAATGCATTTCTGAATCCTTTACCATCTTTTGAATCTCTTCTTCTGTGAGGCCGCTGGATGCAGTAATCTTTATGGACTGTTCCTTTCCAGTGCCAAGGTCCTTTGCAGAAACATGGACAATGCCGTTTGCATCAATATCAAATGTAACCTCTATCTGCGGTACGCCCCTTGGCGCAGGAGGAATACCGACAAGCTCAAACTGGCCGAGTAGCTTGTTGTCTGCTGCCATATCGCGTTCACCCTGAAATACCCTGATAGAGACAGCAGGCTGATTGTCTGTTGCAGTAGAGAATACCTGTCCCTTCTTTGTCGGAATAGTTGTATTCCTCTCTATCAACTTTGTAAATACACCGCCGAGTGTCTCAATGCCGAGAGAAAGCGGGGTTACATCTAACAGAAGAACATCCTTTACCTCGCCCTTTAATACACCTGCCTGTATTGCAGCGCCTACTGCAACAACCTCGTCTGGATTTACGCCTTTGTGAGGTTCTTTTCCAAAAAATTCCTTTACAACCTGCTGAACCTTAGGCATCCTCGTCTGGCCGCCGACAAGCACAACCTCATTTATGTCCTTTGGCGTAAGACCTGCATCTGATAATGCCCTTCTGCACGGCTCTATTGTCCTTTGTATTAAATCATCAACAAGCTGTTCAAGCTTTGCTCTTGAAAGCTTTATGTTCATGTGCTTTGGCCCGCTTGCATCAGCAGTAACAAATGGCAGATTTATCTCTGTCTCCAATGATGAAGACAGCTCAATCTTTGCCTTTTCTGCTGCCTCTTTCAACCTTTGCAGCGCCATCTTATCCTTTCTTAAATCAATGCCCTGGTCCTTTCTAAATTCTGCCACGAGCCAGTCAATAATTCTCAGGTCAAAGTCATCGCCGCCAAGATAGGTATCGCCGTTAGTAGACTTAACCTCAAATACGCCCTCTCCTAATTCAAGGGCTGTAACATCAAAGGTACCGCCGCCAAGGTCATACACAACTATCTTCTCATCCTTTTTCTTATCAAGACCGTATGCTAATGATGCTGCAGTTGGCTCATTTATAATCCTGAGGACATTAAGACCTGCAATCCTTCCTGCATCCTTTGTAGCCTGACGCTGGCTGTCATTAAAATATGCAGGGACTGTAATTACTGCCTCTGTAACCTTTTCGCCAAGATAATCCTCTGCTGTCTGCTTCATCTTCTGCAGTATCATGGCAGAGACCTCTGAAGGGCTGTAATTCTTGCCTCTTATAACCACCTGCTCGTCTCCGTTAGGCGCCTCTGTAATCTTATATGGAAGTTTTTTAATTGCATCCTGAACCACCTCAGAGTTGTATTTTCTTCCGATTAGCCTCTTTATTGAAAAAATTGTATTTTCTGGATTTGTAATTGCCTGCCTCTTTGCTATCTGCCCGACAAGACGCTCACCGCCTTCTGTTATTGCAACAACAGAAGGTGTTATACGGCTGCCTTCTGCATTGGCAATAACAACAGGTTCCCCGCCTTCCATTATAGCAACACAGGAATTTGTGGTTCCCAAATCTATTCCAATAACCTTTCCCATTTGTGCCTCCTTTTTAAGAATAGACATAAGTCTTATAGAACATATAAGGCTTATGTCATAATTATTTTTCCTCGCCCTGCTCTGAAACAGTATCCTCTTTCTTCTCCAGATTCTTTGCAACGGTTACCATTGCAGGACGTAATATCCTGTTATTCAACATATATCCCTTTTGAAACTCATTTATAATAATATTATCATCATACTTATCTGTTTCTATATGAGTTACTGCCTCATGCCTCGCTGGGTCAAAGGGCTCGCCAACTGACTTTACCTCTTTAACCCCTAAATTACCGAGCACATCCTTAAACTGCTTGATTGTCAGTTCAATGCCGTCTATTAATCCCTTTAGAGCCTGTGGCTCTCCTTTTGTCCCTGTAGATATTTCTTTTTCCATGGAGGGTTCCTTTGCATGCTCAACTGCCCTCTCAAGGTTGTCAATCACAGGAAGAATATCCCTTATCAGCCTCTCATTTGCAAATTTCGAAAACTCTGCCTGGTCTTTAACAATACGCTTCTTATAATTTTCAAATTCAGCATAAAGCCTGACATATTTATCGTGGTTTTCCTTTGCCTCCTGAGCCTTCTTTTCAATTTCAGACCTCAGCCTTTCGTTCTCTTTGGCAAGGTCTGCTGGCTCAGAAGGTTCCTCAGCCTCTTCTTTTATCTCTTCTGCTGTCTGCAAAGGCTCTCTATTTTCATCTTTGACTTCTATGTCTTCTTTATTATTTTCCATTTTAATTATTTATTCCCTGCTCAATGCCTTTGTAAGCGTTCTTGCTGTTACATCTACAAGAGGTATTATCCTTGAATATTCCATCCTTGTAGGGCCTATAACACCTATTGTCCCAAGCACCCTGTTGCCGTCTTTATAATTAGCTACTACCAGACTGCAGTGGCTTACGCCGATATTCTCATCTCCGATAAATACCTTAACGCCATCGCTGTCAAGACACCTGTTAAGAAACTTTAAGATAGTATATTTTTCTTCAAAGGTCTTGAAAAGCTGTTTCATCTTGTCTATATCAGAAAATTCCGGATGGTCAAGAACATTTGTCTTTCCCTCTAAAAATATGTCTCCTATATCAAAGAATGACTCCTCGCTATATTTGCTTATAATCTTTATTAACAGCTTATTATAATGCGCCTTGTCCATCCTCATGCCTTCAATCAGTTTATCCCTTATCTGGCCTATTGTGCAGCCCTCAAACTCATCGTTTATATATGCTGCAACCCAATCAAGGTCCTTCTGGCTGTAATCCTCATCTACAGCAAAGACCTTATTATGCACAATCCCTTCCTGTGATACAAAGATAGCCAATATACTCCTCTTATCTAACATTATAAATTTAAGATGCTTAAAGATTGTGTTTGTAAAACGAGGTGTGGTAACTACGCTTGTATAATGTGAAAGCATTGAAAGTATCTGTGATGTCTCATGCATCAATTCGGATATGTCCGTCTTTTTATGCTGGTATCTGGCTCTAAACTGCTCCTCATCTATATACTCAAATTCTTCATTGCTTATTAAACAATCAATATAATAACGATAGCCCTTTTCTGTTGGTATCCTTCCAGAGGATGTATAAGGATGTGTAAGAAAACCCAGATCCTCTAAATCTGCCATAATATTTCTTATGGTTGCAGGACTCAGCCACGAATCATATTTTTTTGAAATCGTCCTTGAACCAACAGGCTCGCCTGTTTCTATATAGGCCGTTATTACGGTTTTTAATATCTTTTGAACCCTCTCGTCCATTTTTAAAATTCCAGAAAGATTATTATAATATATTAATACAAACGCAATAATTGCCGTGTCATTGCGAGGAGCGAAGCGACGAAGCAATCCCGCCATTTATGAGATTGCTTCGCTATCGCTCGCAATGACAATGTAGCATTATTTAATGCGTTTGCTATAAACCAATTATAACAAACCGTATAAAAAATTGTCAAAAGAATAAAGAAGCAGGGGTTTGATTAATCAAACCCCTGCTTTAACTTTAACTGTCTTTAATACATCCCGCCCATTCCGCCGCCTGGCATTGCCGGCATAGCTGCAGGCCTCTCCTCTGGCATATCTGCAATCACTACCTCTGTTGTAAGCATTAGTGATGCAACACTTGCTGCATTCTGGAGCGCACAACGTGTAACCTTGGTAGGATCAATAATTCCTACCTTTATCATATCAACATATTCTTCTTTTGAGGCATCAAACCCTATACTTGCCTTTTCTGCCTTTACCTTTTCAACTACAACTGAGCCTTCAAAGCCGGCATTCTCTGAAATCTGCCTGATCGGCTCTTCCAATGCCCTCTTAATAATATTTACTCCAATCTGCTGGTCGCCGTGGAGCTTTAGTTTTTCCAGAGCTGGAATGCAGCGGAGCAGCGCCACACCGCCGCCAGGGACTATGCCCTCTTCAACTGCTGCCCTTGTTGCGTGAAGCGCATCCTCAACCCTTGCCTTCTTCTCCTTCATCTCTGTCTCAGTAGATGCGCCTACATTAATAACTGCGACACCGCCGACTATCTTTGCAAGCCTCTCCTGAAGCTTTTCCCTGTCATAGTCAGAGGTTGTCTCCTCTATCTGGGCCTTTATCTGCTTTACCCTGCCCTGTATCTTAGCTGAGTCGCCAGCGCCTTCTACAATTGTTGTGTTGTCTTTATCAACAGTAATCCTCTTTGCCCTTCCAAGGTCTGTAATCTTTACATTCTCAAGTTTAAGGCCGAGGTCCTCTGATATTACCTGTCCGCCTGTCAGAACAGCAATATCCTCAAGCATTGCCTTTCTTCTGTCGCCAAAGCCAGGCGCCTTTACTGCTGTGCAGTTGAGTGTCCCTCTCAGTTTATTTACAACGAGTGTTGCCAGCGCCTCGCCTTCAACATCCTCAGAAAGAATCAATAATGGCCTTCCCATCTTTGCTATCTGTTCAAGTATCGGAAGGAGGTCCTTCATGCTGCTTATCTTCTTTTCACAGATAAGGATAAATGCATCATCCAATATTGCCTCCATCCTTTCAGGGTCAGTTACAAAATAAGGCGACAGATAGCCTCTGTCAAACTGCATACCCTCAACAACATCCAATGATGTTGTCATGCTCTTTGCCTCTTCAACAGTAATAACACCGTCCTTGCCAACCTTATCCATTGCCTCTGCAATTAAGTCGCCGATTGTGGAATCATTGTTTGCAGATATTGTGCCAACCTGTGCAATCTCTTTCTTGTCTTGAGTAGGCTTGCTTAATTTCTTTAATTCATCAATGACTGTCTCCACTGCCTTTTCAATGCCTCTTTTAATATCCATTGGATTGGCGCCTGCAGAGACGTTCTTCATCCCCTCTTTATAGATTACAGCAGCGAGGATTGTTGCAGTTGTTGTGCCGTCTCCGGCAACATCGCTTGTCTTGCTGGCAACCTCCTTAACAAGCTGTGCGCCCATATTCTCATAAGGGTCTTTAAGCTCAATCTCCTTTGCAACTGTAACACCGTCTTTTGTTATTGTAGGAGCGCCGAATTTCTTGTCAATCACTGCATTCCTTCCTGCAGGACCGAGTGTAGCCTTTACAGCATCAGTAAGCTGCATAACACCCTTGAGTATAGCTGCCCTTGCCCCATCACTAAACATTAATTGCTTTGCCATTATTAAAACCTCCTTTTATGATATAGGTCTTATATGTCCTATAAGACCTATATTTATTGTTATTTCTCAAATACCCCTAATATATCCTCTTCCTTGACTATAAGGTATTCAACATTGTCAATTGATATCTTAGAACCTGAATATTTGTCAAAGAGAACCATATCCCCTGCCTTTAGGCTCTTGACATCCTTGCCAACAGCCTCTACCTTTCCTTTTTGCGGCTTCTCCTTTGCAGCATCAGGTATATAAATACCCCCTGCTGTTTTTTCCAATTCCTCTGCATAACTAACAAAAACCCTCTCGCCAAGCGGTTTGAACTTCATATACATTTCTCCTTTCTATAAATTAATTAAGATTTTGACCTATAAGACCTATATAATATAAGTCCCTTTGCCCTGCATCTTGAGACCTTCACCTCCTTTTATGAAATTAGGCCTTATATGTCCTATAAGGCCTATATTTATTGTTATCTCTGATTATTAGCACTCATTCCAAGTGAGTGCTAATAATATATATATTTGACGAAAAAGGCAATCCTTAATTTCATGAATTAATAGCTGTTTTAGTTAATTATTGTGGAAATTGGAAGGATATTTGAATTTATCTCAGAAAATCATTGTTTTTCTTTAGTTTTCTCTTATTTAACGCTAACAACCTTCTCAAGGTAACTTCTATTGCCTACAATATCAAATGCCTCTATTCTTAAGACCTCTTTATCGCCCTTTGCCTTTAAAAAACCGCGAAACCTGCCGGCAGCATCTGCCTTTAATTTTTTGTCATTTATTGTCAGCTCTGTATTCGGCTCTGTCTCGCCTGTTATATAAAGAAGAACACCGTTTTTCTCGTTAAGGATAAGTATATTGTCAATAAGTATTCGCGGCGGGGTATTATCAAAGACTATTTTAAATGCCCTGAGGTCGCTGCTTGCGCCCTTGTATCCATCCTTATTAACACCCCTTACACGCCAATAATATGCGCCCTGCGGCATCTCCTGCAGATATACACTCTTCTCTAAAATATCATCCTTGCTTATCAGCAAATCAATAAAATGTATATCCTTTGCTATCTCTAAATGATATTTTACAGATTTACTATCACCCTCCCACTTTAAGATAATCCCGGAATCCTCTATGCCTTTATAAAAAAACTCCTTCTGATTCTCTGGTGTGTAAAGGACAGGGCCTTCAGGCAGGTCCTTAATCTTAACAACCTCTTTATTTGGCGATATCTCTATTGCCTCTGCAGGCTTCACCTTGAGATTCTCATCACTGACCTGAACATCAACAGAGCCTGAAAATACCTTTATCTGGCTCGTCTGTTCATTAGTTACCTTTATTGCTATCTTTGCCTCGTCTTTGATGCTTGCAACAGCATTTGGCGTTTCAATGTTAAACTTTGAACCGATAACCTCCGGCTTCTTAATATCAGCCTCAATATCACTCTCCATCAATTTAACTGAAGAGTGTTTCTCCTTTGTCCATGCATCCTCTGTCAGATTGCCTATTACAACCAATGAATCAGGCTTTATCTGTAAAATATTGCCGTCATCAAATGATACCTCTGCATAGGAATTGGAATATGTTCTTATTATATCCCTTGTGCCGAGCGGCAAATCCTTGACTGCCGTATCCCATCTGAGCCTCCCCTCTTTTCTTACAGATACCTGTCCTGAGAAAAAGGAGAGCCTTGCGAATCTTACCTCAAAACGTTCATCCTTCTTCTCTTTTTCTATTCCTGAAAAATTTATCTTTGAATGAATGGACAGGACATAATTCATAAAATTGCCCTCTGTGGGATTTTCAAATTTATATATTAAGAAGGTGAAGGCAGCCAAAAAAATGAGTATAGTTAGGGTAGTTAAAGTAAACACAATTAACTTGTGAGGAATAATGACAACCTTCCAGAAGATCCTTTTCCATCGTTTGTCCTGTATTATATTCTTATCGTCCATTATTCAATTAAGGCTCATCCCCTGTTTATCTGGTATGAACAGGCGCAGGGGGCTGTAAACTATATCGGCCTCTCCTTTTCCAAAGCAGAGACAAATCCCTTAACAATCTCCGGGTCAAAGCGGGAGCCTGACCATTCCTTAATCTTTTCTATAACACTTTTCTGGCTCATCGCCTTTTGATATGGCCTGTCTGATGTCATGGCATCATAAGTATCTGCAAGCGCGATTATGCGGGCAACTAAGGGTATATCCTTTCCTGACAGGCCGTCAGGATAGCCCTTGCCATCAAATCTTTCATGATGATATTTTGCTCCTGGTATAATCTTTTTCAACTGCTTTATTGGCGCCATAATGCTTGCGCCTAACTGCGGGTGCTGTTTTATAATATTATTATATTGGTCTTCTGTTATCATTGCTCCCCTCAGCAGGTGGTCTTCAATGCCTATCTTGCCAACATCATGAAGCAGTGCAGCAATATTTATCATCTCTACCTCCTGAGCAGAAAGGCCAAGCTCCTTTGCAATCATAGTAGCTATTGCTGCAACCCTTTCCGAATGTCCGTGCGTATACGGGTCCTTGGCATCTATTGCAGCAGCAAGAGATTTTATGGTGCTCACAAAAAGGTCGCGCATATCCTGGCTGTATTCATCTAATTTCTCAGCCATATAATTAAAGGTGCTGGCAAGCTGGCCAATCTCGTTTTTAGAAGGTATATTTATCCTTTCTTTAAAATTTCCTTTTGCTATTGAAAGGGAAGATTCTGCCAGTTTCTGTATAGGGACGCTTATTCTATTTGAAAAGAACACAGCTATTATTGATGCAAGGATTATTGTTAATATCCCCCATAGGGTTGTAGTCTTTGTCATCGTTCTCACTGAAAGATATGCATCTGCCTTTGGCTCCTGAACAATAACGCCCCAGCCGAGATTCTTTACAGTTGCATAAGCGCCAAGCATCTCCTTTCCATCCTTATCCCTGAAAGGTATTGCTCCTCCTGTCTTGCCCACCGCCAGATATTTCCCCACTATCTCTATATCGCTCATATTCTCCTGAGCCTTCACCCTTTGCTTATCCCTGTGGATTATAAGCCCGCCCTTTCTATTTACAAGATATGCAAAGCCGTCCTTCCTTATGCTCACCATATCAATCGGGACAGCAATGTCTTTCAGGCTTATATCTGCCTTTAATATATTTGTTATCTGGCCAATGTCATTTTTAATGGGAAGGTATATTGTAAGAAATGGTTCAGGAAGATCAGAAGAGACATGGTTATCACCAATAAAAAGCTCTCCCTGCAGCGCCCGTTTTACGCCAATATCCCGCTCTTCATTAATTGAGGCCTTATCATTTGTCTTTATTATAGTCCTGTAGGCCTGAACATCCTCTTTACCGCCCTTATTAAGCACTGCAATGTTTAGGATGTTAGGATATCTTTCAAGATAGAATATAAGGAGCCGCCTTCTTTGAAAGATATCAAGGGAAAAACCGAGCCCCTGTGATTCGGCAATTATCTTAAGCTCATTCACAATATTTTCAAAGCGGATAGCCACCTTTTCAGATGTATCATTTGCCAACTGTGTATGGAGAAGGAGAAGTTCATTTTCCAGAAACTCCTTATTTATCTTCATAAGATTAAGGCCTGTAACCACTAACGGCACAACTGCCATTGAAAGCATAACAGTCAGCAGCAGATAAATAAGCCTTTTTTGTTTTGGAAGAGGGTGTGGCCCCCCTTTTTCTGATAACCTTCCTTCAATGGTTGTCAGCTTTCCATTTGCCATACAGACCTCACTTCTCTGATTGAGCTATACAGATATCATCCCTTGTCCTGTTTTTAACATTATACATTGCCTGGTCTGCAAGCCTGATCAGGGCTAATTTAGAATTTGCATGAACAGGGTATGTAGATATGCCAAAGCTTGCAGTAAGCCTTGCAGCTAAACCATCCTCTCTTAGAAAGGTGTGTTTTCTTATAAGGTTCTGAATCCTCTTTGCTATGCGGTAAGTGGTCTTTGTGCATGTATCAGGCAGGACAACAACAAATTCATCACCGCCGTACCTTGCTATTATGTCTATATCCCTTAATGTATTTATTAAAATCTGCGCAACCTCTATCAGCGCCTTGCTCCCCATAAGGTGCCCGTAATTATCGTTTATTAATTTAAAGTGGTCCATGTCCAGAAATATCAGTGAAACAGAGCCGCCGCCCTTCTTGCATTTTTTTATCTCCTCATCAAGCCGCTGGTCAAGGAATCTGAAGTTAAATAGTTTTGTAAGGTCATCAGTAACAGCAAGCTCAGCAGTCCTTTCATAAAGCATGGAGCGCTCAATTGCTATTGCAGCATGGTCAATCAATTTAAGCATAAGGTCTAACTCCTTCTGCTCAAAGCTGTTGCCGTCTTTTTTGTTTATAAGCTCAAGCACGCCGAGCGTCTTATTCTTGCTGATAATCGGAACGCATAAAATGGATTTTGTTTTGAATTTTGTCTTTTTATCCACCCCGGCAAAAAATCTTTTGTCTTTAGAAACATCAGGGACAATCAACGGCATCCCTTTCTTTGCCACCCATCCTGCAACACCCTCGCCCATCTTTAATCTGATATCCTTAATCTTGCCGACCTTCTCGCCCTTGGCAAGTTCAAAGTAGAGCTCATTTGCCCTCTCGTCAACAAGCAATATTGACCACGCCTCTGACTTAACCAACTTCTGGGCATTATCCATTATTATTTTTAAGATTTCTTTAAATTTTAGAGTTGATGTAAGGGCCTTTCCTACCTCAATAAAAAAGGAGAGCTCTTTATCCTTATGCCGAAGCGATTCTCTTAAGCCTTTATTTTCATTTTTAAGAAGCGTTAATCTGCCTTCAGTCTTCATAATGTTTATTCCAGGAGGCCGCTATATGCATCCGGCCTTCTGTCTTTAAAAAAGGGCCAGACTTTTCTTGCCTCTTTTATCTCATCAAGGTTGATATCTGCAATAATTACTGAATCGCGGGAACCTGCAGGGCCTGCTATAAACTCACCATTCGGGTCTGCACAGAAGCTCTTTCCATAAAAATGCTGATGTTCCTCTTTGCCTACCCTGTTTATTCTAAATATGTAGACATTATTTGAAATGGCATTGGCTGAGATGACCTTAGCCCATCTGACAGATGAGGCATAGGCAGCAGCAGTTGGAGAGAATATTATCTCTGCGCCCTTTAGAGCGAGTATCCTTGTCCCTTCCGGGAAAAAATTGTCCCAGCATATCTGGATGCCGATATTGCAGCATGAGGTCTTAAAAACTGGAAATCCTGCATCTCCTGCCTTAAAATAAAATTTTTCCTCCCAGTGCGGAATCATAGGAATATGAACTTTGCGGTATTTCCCAAGAATTGTTCCGTCGCTATTTATTATAAAGGCAGTATTATAATAATCGCCGTCATCCCCCTTTTCAAAAACAGGACAGATTATAACCATCTTGTTCCTTGCTGCAATCTTTTTCAGGGTGTTTAGCGTATCACTGTTTTCATCCTCTGCAAGCGCAAAATTTGCCTCATCCTTTGCAGCAGGAAACCAGTGCAGATTAAATAATTCTGGAAAGGCGGCTATCTTTGCCCCTCTGTCAACTGCTATATCTAAAAGCTCTAATGCCTTTTTTAGGTTTGCATCCTTATCCCTTTTGCAGCTTAATTGTATCCCAGCAACCTTCAGCAATCAGAACCTCCGTTACTTTCCGCAGCACCTTTTATATTTCTTGCCGCTTCCGCAGGGGCATGGGTCATTTCTGCCAACCTTCTTGTCCTTATTTTGAACCGGGGCAGATTTAGAAGATGCGTCACCGTGGCTGAAAAGCATCCTCTGGGGCTTTGGCATCTGCATCCTGACACCCTCTTCCTTTATTGCCTGAATCTTAAAGAGACGGTCTGCTGTCTCTGTCTTGATCCTGTCTGTCATATCAAGGAACATCTCATAACCCTCTTTTTTATACTCCACAAGAGGGTCTTTCTGGCCGTAGCCGCGGAGGCCGATACCCTCTTTTAAATAATCCATGCCAAGAAGATGGTCCTTCCACTGGGTATCAATTACATTAAGCATAACAGCCTTTTCAATCTGTCTTATCTGGGACCCAAACTCCCTTTCCTTTCCTTCATAATACCCCTTAATAGTTTTTAATAAAGCATCCCTAATCTCTTCATCATTATTCAGCTCTTCAAGTTTAATGCCGTTCTCTTTTAGACCTAATGAAAACTGCCTGAAAACAGCATCCTCAAGGCCGTTCAAATCCCATTCTTCCCTGTGCATCTCCTTGCTGCAATATTCAGATAGGAGGCTGTCCACAATCTCCTCAGTTATCTCAAAGAGATATTCTTTTGGATTCTCTCCTGTTAAAACCTGCCGCCTCAGGTCGTATATCACCTCACGCTGTTTATTCATAACATCGTCATATTCAAGGAGGTGTTTTCTTATCTCAAAATTGTGCGTCTCAACCTTCTTCTGTGCATTCTCAATCGCCCTTGTAACCATGCCGTGTTCAATTGGAACATCTTCCTCCATGCCAAGCCTGTCCATTATCCTTGCAATCCTGTCTGAGCCGAATATCCTTAAAAGGTCATCTTCTAATGACAAAAAGAACCTTGATGAGCCGGGGTCGCCCTGCCTGCCGGAACGGCCTCTTAACTGATTATCTATTCTGCGGGCCTCGTGTCTTTCAGTGCCAAGGATATGAAGGCCGCCTAATGTTATTATCTCTCCCTTTTCATTCTCGCATTTATTTTTAATCTCCTCATAAACCTTCTGCCTCTCATTTGATGGTGTCTCCTCTAAATTCTTTTCAAATATCCTTTTTGCCAAGAAATCAGGGTTTCCGCCTAAAAGTATATCTGTTCCCCTGCCAGCCATATTTGTTGCAATAGTAACAGTCCCTTTTTGGCCTGCCTGTGCTATTATCTCTGCCTCTTTTTCATGATATTTTGCATTCAAAACAGAGTGTTTAACACCCCTTCTGTGAAGCATCTCGCTGATCCTTTCAGATTTTTCAATAGATATTGTGCCAACCAACACCGGCTGTCCCTTTTCATGAAGCCCTGCTATCTCTTCTGCAATGGCATTAAATTTTTCCTTTTCACTCTTGTAAACAACATCAGCATAATCAGTCCTTATCATCGGCTTATTCGGAGGAATCACCATAACATCCAAATTGTAAATCTTATTAAACTCTGCTGCCTCTGTATCTGCAGTTCCTGTCATACCTGCCAATTTATTATAAAGCCTGAAATAATTCTGGAAGGTGATTGTTGCCAGTGTCTGATTCTCATTTGCAATCTCAACATCCTCTTTTGCCTCAACAGCCTGATGCAGGCCGTCGCTCCAGCGCCTTCCGGGCATAAGCCTGCCTGTAAATTCATCAACTATTAAAACCTGGCCGTCTTTAACTACATAATCCACATCCCTTTTAAAAAGCGTATGCGCCCTTAATGCCTGAACAACATGGTGGACAAGCTCTATATTAGATATATCATAAAGGTTGCCGAGGCCGAGCATCTCCTCAACCTTTTCATTGCCGATATCAGTAAGCGCAACACTCCTTGTCTTTTCTTCTATTGTGTAATCTGTCTCTTTTTTTAATCTTGGGATTATCTTGTCTATCTTGTAATACTTATCTGTAGATTCTTCAGTTGGTCCGGATATGATTAAAGGCGTCCTTGCCTCATCAATCAGGATGCTGTCAACCTCGTCAACAATTGCATAGTTCATATCCCTCTGGACATACTGGGAGATGTCAAACTTCATGTTGTCCCTAAGATAATCAAAACCAAACTCATTATTTGTCCCGTAGGTAACATCGCTCCTGTAAGCTATCTGTCTCTCTGCATCATCCAAATCGTGCTGGATAATGCCTACAGAAAGCCCAAGGAATCTGTATATCTCTCCCATCCACTGGCTGTCCCTTTTTGCAAGATAGTCATTTACTGTAACTACATGAACACCCTTGCCGCTCAGGGCATTAAGATAAACAGGCAATGTTGCAACAAGGGTCTTGCCTTCACCTGTCTTCATCTCTGCAATCTTCCCCTCATGCAGGACAATGCCGCCGACAAGCTGGACATCAAAGTGCCGCATGTTAAGAACCCGCTTTGAAGCCTCACGCACCACTGCAAAGGCCTCAATTAATATATCATCCAATAACTCGCCTGCTTCAAGCCTCTTTTTAAACTCATTTGTCTTTGCCTTTAGCTGCTCGTCGGGCAGGACGCTTATTGAAGGCTCAAATGCATTAATCCTGTCCACAAGAGGCTGAATCCTCTTCAGCTCCCTGTCATTCTTTGTTCCTATAACCTTTTTGATTAATGTGGTAATCATTTATCCCCAATCCCCTTATAAAAGAAATGATTTTACTTATTAAAGCTTTTTTTATTATATCATAAAAAAAAAGACAAAAAAAGACATATAAAAATTAAGTGTCTTCAATTCCAGAGAGAATTCAATTGGTAGAGGATGTCTGGGATACGATAGCCACCGAAGCCGAGGCTATTGAATTAACAGAAGACGAGAAAAAGATAATTGATGAACGATTAGAGGCTTATCATAGAAATCCTGATTTAGGCTCTCCATGGGAAGATGTTTATAAGAGAATAGTGAATAAAAGATGAAATATAATATCATAGTCAGATTTTTTTATTTATCTGGACAAGATGGAAATTTTTGGGTATTATCAAGAAACTATCTAATAACTGGTTAGCCAAGAAAAGGAGGAGCATATGAAACTCAAAACAGCAACCAACCTGGTTATAGTTTGTCTGATAATCTGGCTGGTGATCAGCCTCTTGCAATGGTCCATCTTCACATTTGATCTTCTTCGCTTTTCCGACTACCGGTGGCTGTTCCGCGGTATCGGACTGGTGCTGACCCTGCTCTACTCAATTCCGCTGATTGCCTTTTTTCTCGTTCTCAGTTCAAAACAGAAAGGAGACTACAATGGATCAGGAAATAAATAGGATTCTCGAGATTGATTCGTCTTCAGACGCTCCAGCGATTGGAGAGACCAGTGGTAGCCCCGAGAAGATCGGTGGTTGGCTCTTCTTTCCGGCGATCGGGCTGATCTTAGGCGGAATCCTTTCTGTAGTTGGGATTGTTATGTCCATGGAAGCCCTGTCTAAGATGGCGTCCTACCTACCGAGCAGATACCAAGGGGTCTTCACCCTCAATCTTCTGGTCAATACTGGAATTACGGTTTTCTTGATATACGCGGCGGTTCGATTTTTCGGAAAGAAACGGAATGCCCCTAGAATCATGATTGTACTGATGATTACCAATGTCACAGCAAACGGTTTACTTTTGGCCATAAACGTCGGAGCAGATGCAGGACCACTCGCAGTAGAATGCGGCAAAGCTCTGGCGAAGGGGGTTGTTGGAGCAGCCATTTGGGTTCCATATTTCCTTGTTTCTAAGCGCGTTAAGAGAACGTTTGTAATACCTTGAAACTGGCTAACAAACCGTCGGAGCCGACCTCGTACCTCGGCGGCTCAACTTCGTGTTAGGCGATAACAAGCTCACACGAAACACAACAACGGAGATCAACATGAAAATAATTCGCAAGATCGCGGCGTTCTTACTGAGCATGGGCGTGCTCACGATCATATTGACCATAGTTCAACCAATGCCCAAAGCAGATGCGTATTTTCGCCCCGGCGCAGTAATCGTAATCGTTGTTTGCGCTGGGGTGCTCCTCGGACTGCGCGCCATCGAGCGGAACAGAGCCAAGCAACAAACATCGAAAGACCCAAGCCAGTCGGCACATGACGGCAAAGCCTAACCATGCAGTGGAGCGAACTGCGAGCCAGCCGACCGGCTGGCAGGTGAAGGCGATGCTCCTTGGCGGCTGGCTCGCAGTCGCTCACTTTTTACGTTAGATTGCGTAGATGATGGAGGCATTGTAAAGAGATGGGCATCAGCAAGAGATTTATTAAGAGTCAAAGTAAATACAGCATAGCAACACGGCTCCGCAAGTGGTTCCAAACCCTTTCCCTTCTATTTTTCATTGTGATATTCTGTCATCCTTTGGTTGTCATAGCTTCAGAAAATATCTCTCCTGGAATTTTTACTGAATCTCCTATAAGACTTCCATCTGGGTTGAGCGTAGAGGAGCATATCCTTAAAGGAAAGCCATCTGGTGATGTGACAAAGCCTTTCTTTGAACCGCTTCATGGTTCTGAAAAAGACATCTTGAAAAAACATACGGAAGAACAAAATAAAGTTGTCGGCCCTGACATTAAAGTATATATAGATAAAGAAGCTGTAGAAGCCGAGGAAGTCCGTGATGAAAGCAAAGTGGGTGCTAAGGTATCCAGAAATGGAAAAATAATTTTTACCATGCCTTTAGGTGATAGCAGTCCTGTTGATGCGATAAGAGGGCTATGGTCATATAAAAATCTATGGATATTGGAGGTAGCTTATTGTAGCAATAGAGAGGTCAGAAAAGGCAAGGGTATCGTCGTATATACTGATTGTAATGGGGAAATCATCCAAGATGGAAAGTCTTTCAGTAAGGAACATGGTTATCAGGAGACTTTTGGCAGGAAATGGGGTCAAACCTAAAAAATACACTTTACAAAATGTTAAATTGGTGATATCTTCTTTATGTGGCAAGACAACTAAGAATAGAATATGAGGGCGCTTTTTATCATATAACCTCAAGAGGCAACCAGAGGGAGCAAATATTCTGGGATAACAAAGACAGGGAAAAATTTGAAAACATTCTTAGAAGGACAAAAGAAAGATACAGCTATTTACTGCACGCCTATGCATTGATGGATAACCATTACCATCTATTGATAGAAACGCCATATGCCAACATAAAGCAAGTGATGCAAAATATCAATACGAGCTACACGGTATATGTAAATAAAAGACATAAAAGGACAGGACATCTGTTACAGGGTCGTTATAAAGCCTTTATTATAGACAAAGAGAGCTATCTGCTGGAATTAGGCAGGTATATTCATCTGAACCCAGTAAGGGCTGGTATTGTGATAAGGCCTGAGGACTACAGATGGAGCAGTTACAGGCAATATATATATAGAAACAACAAGGAGGCAATTACCGATACAGCAGACACGCTATATTCCTTTTCTAAGAAACAGGCTATAGCAGTTAAGAAGTATCAGGAATTTGTAAGTGCAGGCATTAAAGAGAAAACGCCATTAAAGGATGCAATTGGCAGCATCTTAGGGGATAAGATATTCAGGGAGAATGTTTTCAGACACTTGAAGGGCAACCAAGATAAGGCAGAAATACCAGAATTAAAAAGGATTCAAACAAAGCACAAGGTAGAGGATATTATAATGGCGACAGCTAAACATTATGGGATAAGAGAAGAAGAATTGCTTAAGAGAAAGAAGGCAACAGCGAGGCAAAGGAAGATAGCTATATATCTTTGCAAGGCATTAAGCGGGGAGAAGAATATTGAGATCGGGAAGGTATTTGGTATAACGACTCAGGCGGTGACTAATGCTGTGGGGGATATTGAAGCAAGGAGAGCAGAGAACAGAAAAGTGGACAAGGAGATAGTCCAGCTAAAGAAGATTATGAGCAGCTAAAATGTATAATGTAGGTTTGACCCTATTTTTGCTTTTGTTTTATTTGAGTTGGCAGTTAATGCATCAGGTTCCGATGCAATCAAGACTCTCGATGATTATCTTAAACAAGTTGATGTTCAGAGATAACAATGTCTAACAACCAGATGGACGTGAACGAGTGCCACAGGACGCTTTTTCAGATGAGCGATGGTTTGAGGTTTCCAAATCGTCTTTTTGCTCTTTTACTTTTTGGGAGTGGCACTCGTCAGTCATCAGGGCGTTGTGCGGCAAATGACTGATACACGAGGTGTTTAAATGGATTGGATGACAGGCACTATTACGTGGTTTGCATCTGTTACTGGCGTGGCTGCCATTGGTTGGTTGCTCCGCAATTGGATTTCAACAAGGTTAACCCAAGCGGTTAAGCACGAATACGACACGAAAATTGCAAAATTAAACAGTGAACTTGATAGGCACCGGGAACAATTAGGTTCGATTCAGAATAATGCGTTAGGAATTGCCAGCCATCAAAGCCAGATGCTTGAGTCCAGGCGATTTGAATCAATTGAGAAAATCTGGAAATCTATCGTCTCATTGGCAAGCCAGAAGACGGCCGCGAAGATGATGCAATCAGTCAAATTTGACTTTGCCATGAACGAGGCTCCCAAAGACCCGAAAATTCGGGAAATGTTTTCTGCTATAAATAAAACTTTCAAAATCGGACCAGAAGGAATGACCCCTGACAATACCGATATTTGCCGTCTATATGTTTCCCCTGAAACCTGGGCAACTTTTTCAGCATATAAACAAGTGATCTTTTTCGCTGTTACAAAAATGAAAATGCTCGAAATGGGATATGACGGAACGAAATTGTGGAAGATCGACGAGATAATTGCGATGGTGAAAGCGGTGCTCCCTCACCAGTCAAAATTCATAGATGATTATGGCATATCATCTTTAGATTTCCTTGTGGAAGAGATGGAAAGCAAGATTTTCTCGCAGTTGAGAATGGAATTACATGGTACTGGCGCTGGGAAAGAAAGTGCTGAAAGGGCTGATGAGATAATGAAACATG
>JAHFEP010000017.1 GCA_023248415.1 Nitrospirota bacterium | reverse complement strand
AGTTGTATCTTTTGTTTGCTTTATTAAGAATATCAAGGAGAGTCTCGCGGTCTTTATCATCGTGAAATATTGGTTTCTTTTCATTTCCGCGTGTTGTTATGTGATATACTGCGCCGCTGTATTCTATTCGTAATGGTCTTGCCATAGTGCCTTTATATCATATTTATTACAGGATGTCAATATTAAAGACCTGACCCCCTTTAGTTCCCTTTAGTTCCGAGCGCCTTGTTAGCTGACAGTTCAACACCACTACGGACTAAATGCATAACGCAACCCGTTGCCAGCAATTTTGTTATTGTTTGATAAGATTAATTCGTAAAAGCGAATAACTGCTTTACATGCTTTCGAATACTCTTCTCTATTATGTAATTCCTGAGCTTCCAAATAACTTGCATCATCACCAAGCTGAATAGCAACTCGCGCCATTAATTCTTCTGCTGCTGCAGAATCAGTCTTCGCATTATTTGACTTATAGCTATCTACAATTACAAAACTCAATGCATCCATCATTGGCATCATTTCTTTATTGGATAAATATTTTGTCATCTCTAATGAGCCGTATTGCTCAGGAAATAGGTTTTTCATACACAGAATTGGCTCCTTCTTTTCAAGCATTGCCAATATGTTTATGGTTTCATGAGCAAACATTATTAGCGCTTTATCACTTGTTCTGGGTAACGCTTTACTAGCAATTAGCTGTATATAACCTCCAACTTCTTGTTGTATCTCAAGCATGCTTGCGCCCTTTTTCATCTGAGCCTCCATATTATTTAGGATCTGTTGATATGTCTTAGGCTCATATAATTTTATGGCTTGAAATGCGGAAATATCTTTGAAAGCCTCTTCTAGGTCGGCCTTATTAAGAGAACCATATTTAATTGGCTTTAAATCGGAAGGATTCACGACTTCGTGAACCACACCAGCGTTTAGCATCTCCTCAATAGTCGGATACCATAAATCATCTTGTTTAGCCTTAAATATCCTGTCAATAAACTCCTGGCTAATGCCCCGTCTTTGATAAATCTTTAAGTCCTTTTTTTGTTCAGAAGGCATATCAATATAAGGATCAAGACTTTTTGCTCCTGATTGATACTGATGAAAAGCGAGGTTTGCACCTTTCGCTAGGTAACGTTTATTACCAGATATGAATGCGGTACCACATGCGGAGTAACAACCTTTTAGCGTGTAAGTGTCAAGGCCATTTATTAATATGATTTTAGAAAGCTCTCTGCCTTCATAGATTCTTCCGCCGATACTATCAAGGATGATGCCTTTAACATTAGGATGCTTAGTCATCAACTGTCTAACTTCTTTGGCAATGCCAAATCCAAGGCCACCTTTCAGATGAATTAGAGTACCAGCATCAGTCAACTCAACTCTATAGTCTCCGTATTCATCCTTTCCAAAACCGATTTGATATAGATCCTTATATACTGGCCATGAAATATTCACTTTACCAAGGGTTCCTAGGAGACCCAATACAACCAAAACTTTAACCACACCAGACCACAATCCCTTTTTCGTTTCTTCTACGTGTCTATTTGCAGAGCGCCACAAACCAATAATTTGCCAAGGGTAAACAATAGCAAGCGCGACAGAAACATAGATGATCGTAACTTGTGACGCCACAACAGGGTTTTCAATTGGAGATGCGTTCGTTAACCACGCTTCAAATATGCGGATGCCTATATTGATGAGAAATACGTTAACCCAAAAGGATATTGCCAGGGAAAGCTCACCACGCCAGTGTTTTAAGAGATAAGCCAATATTTTCTTCCTTTTGTCAGCTAACGTGCTGCTGTGCCGCGCCGGCCACGGACATCGCAGGAAACATGGCGCGCTGTCTCCGGCGTCGGCACGAGCTGCTTGTTATGTGCAGCTTCTACGTTCTTGTTCACAGTAAAACAGTTAGTCATTCATATCCTGCGTTTGCTGAATCTTTAGATGGCGCAATATTTCTTTGTCGCCTTCTTCCCAGTTGCCATCCCAAACCACGTTGAATGTATAGGGTTTTGACATTGACTCAGTTGACTTGGCTTGTACAGTCACAATCATTTCGATTTGCTTCCGCCATCTGCCGGGGCGGAAGGGTTCCGAATCTGTGGGTATGTTGTTAGACCTAGCTCCTTCCACTACACATAGCTCTAGCCATTTATTCTCGACCAAGTAATAGAAATCAGCATCAATTGGTGTGGAGCCGGTCTCTCTTAAAACTGGATATAGCGCACCATTTCTCCAAGATAAGAGCGCATCCCCATTCCATTTTTGATGCCAATCACCACCCGCGCCTCTTAGCATTATGCTTGTTAAGTAGACGCCTGTATTAGTCGCGATGGAAAATCCTTCGTTAACAACAGATAGATGAAAATATCTGCCTTTAGCCTTGCTAACTCGATCGCTGATCGGATCGTGTAAAGACAGATTCGTTAGTTCGCCAGAATCAGACTTTAGTTTCAGAGATAACTTTGGGGGAAGCAGACGTCTTTTGAGAGCATCACCATAGACCGCAATAAATGCGACTAGGAAGGTTGCGATTGCAACTGCTGCTTGAACTAGCCAATTTGGATCTTTCCACCACATTCCTAATACTCCCCTTAGCGACTAACCCCTTTTATTCGGATGAATGACTCAGAATTCAGTGTGCTTGCACATAATGCGGCGCTGTGCCGCGCCCGCCACGGACACAACAGGAAACTTGGCGCGCTGTCCCGGGCGTCGGCACAAGCAAAAAGTTAGAACTCGCCTTTTTAACGAATGAACACTTTTCCATGCTGCCCCACAGCTACAACAAAATAAACGCCGAGTAACACGACAACCATGCCAAAGGACCATTTGTTACTGACTGTTTTTGTGCACTTAACGCTTTCCCACCCGCTGGTATACAGCTCCATGCCTAGTTCTTTTTCAATCGCTTTTGCACGGTGAATATAGGCTATGTAGTAGGTCTGCAGGCGCATGATTGTGTTAAGAACAAGCAGGCTTGTTGCTAACCCGATTGCAGCGAATCCGAATTTCGCCGCTGGAGCAGAAACAGCCGTTCCCTCAATGAGACCAATAAGCGCGGTTGCGAAAGGAAGAAATATTGAAACTGATGTCCGGGTTTGTTTTTCGTACCAGCGGCAGATATCACCCGCTTCTTTGTACTCGCTGAGTAATGTCTCCTTGTCTGATTTCCGACGTGCCATCATTTCTCCTTTCGAGTTCTAATGCGGCAGCTAAGCCGCTGCACAGCAGTCGGTCTTGAACTCCTTGTTCTCCCCGCAGCGTAGCGGAGAACGAGTTATTATGGCCGCTTTTTCGGATCCTGCCTGTTATCAAAGACAGAATGAATTACTATTTCATTCCCTTTATATTTATTTTTTAACTCCTCATGTACACCTTCACAATCATGGAGTTTTAACTTTCCTTCTTTATAAGCACTGTATCTTTTATCTAATTCAGCTTTTTGCCATTCTGGCATTGGTAGCTCAGCATTATGTATAGCAATACCATCCCAAATATCCTCAACTAATATTAATTTTTCCGACAGATCCAACTTGTCTATCTCTTTTACAATTTCATTCATCCTCATTATATAAACACCTCCTGATTTCTTATGTTTAAGCGTCATTTATAGATAATTTTAGGGTAATTTACTGGAGGTGTCAATAGTAAAGACTTAAAAATGGTGTATTTATGAGTCCGCTGGATTTTTAAGCTATACCATAATGATTTGTAGACATGCAGCATTAAGGAACATACTAAATGTCCGCAGCCCTTTAGTCAAATTATTTACCTGATAAATTCTGGCAATTCCAAGGCTTGACATAATTAGTAAGATAATATATAATTAATCTTGTAAAAGTAGATTAGTAAGGAGGCTGCAATATGGTAAGTATGGCTAAGGTTTCTTCAAGAGGACAGGTGGCTGTTCCAAAGGTTATAAGAGAAAAGCTGCGTATAAAAGACGGCGACACTTTGCTCTTTGAAGAGAGGGAGGGCAAGGTATACATCAGGAAGATTAAAAATTTTCTTGAAATGGAAGGGAGCTTGCCACCACTAAAAACTACCATAAACAAGGCAAGGGAAAGGGCTATGGAGGAGATGGCAAAAGAGGCTGAAGATGTATAAGGGGATTATTGATACCAGTGTATTGCTCAGATTTCTAACAAGCGATTCTATTGAGAAAAAAGAAAAATTCAAAAGACTTGTAAAAGATGCTGATAAAGAAAAAAGTATATTGTTTATCCCTTTAATAGTAGTTATAGAGCTTGTTTATGTCCTTGAGAAGATATACAGGCTGCCGAAAGATGATGTCCGTGAAAAGGTTGAGAGTCTTGAGGCATTATCAGTTGTAGAAGTAGAGTCTGAAGATGTTGTCCTTGAGGCATTAAGAATTTATGTTGAAGAAGGTCTCAAGTTTGGCGATGCGATGATATTGGCAAAATCAAGAACCTCTGGGATCAAACCTGTTTATACCTTTGATAAAAAGGATTTTAAGAAATTTAGCGATGCCCATATTTTGTGATAGATTTATGATGGATTAATATTTCATATCTCATAAACCTCGCCCCTGTTTGGCACATAGACGTTAAATCCAAACTGCTCCCTTATTATCTCTGCAAACTGCAATGATATCTCCTCCTCGCCATGCACTACAAAGACCTGGGGGCTGTTCTTGAATGCAGAGAGCCATTGCAGAAGCTCTTTTTGGTCAGCATGCGCAGAGAATCCACCGATTGTGTATATCTTTGCAGCAACAGCAATGTCTTCCCCAAAGATGCGCACTACTTTTTCTCCATCAACAATCCTTCTTCCGAGCGTTCCTTTTGCCTGAAAGCCTACAAAGATTATGCTGCACTCCTGCCGCCATAAATTATGCTTTAAGTGGTGTTTAACTCTTCCGCCTTCGCACATGCCGCTTCCTGCAATTATTATTGCATGGGATTTAATAGTATTTAATGCAATTGATTCATTTACTGAATCTACAAACCTGATACTTATAGCATCCTTTGCCATCTTTTCATTAAGCAGCCTCCTTGCCTCTTCATCAAAACATTCAGGGTGTGCAAGATATGCCTTTGTTGCTTCCTCTGCAAGGGGGCTGTCAATATATATATTGATATTATACAGCCTTTCCTCGCGGACAAGCCTGTTTAGTATATATAATAAATCCTGCGTCCTTCCAACAGCAAAGGATGGGATAATGACATTGCCGCCCCTTTTGAATGTAACCTTTATTGCCTCAACAAGCTCGTCAATAGTCTTATCCATTGCCTTGTGCAGCCTGTTTCCATAGGTTGACTCCATAACAACATAGCCTGCCTCTGCAATCAAAGACGGGTCATTTATAATTGGATTTCCCTTTCTTCCAATGTCACCGGAAAATACGAGCTTTTTTTCTTTAGGGCTGTCCTGAAACCAGATTTCAAGGCTTGCTGAACCGAGGATATGGCCAGCATCAAGAAACCTGTATTTTATCCCTTTCCCTGCATGTTCAATCTTTTTGTATGGAACTCTGTTAAAGAATGGGATTGCTGCCTTTACATCATCTATAGTATATAATGGCGATATAGTCTCCTTTCCCTGCCTTAAGGCCCTCTTTGTCTGCCATTTGGCGTCAGCCTCGTGAATATGTGCAGAGTCATAGAGCATTATTTCAGATAGGTCTGCTGTTGCAGGTGTTGCTATTATCTTCCCTTTAAAGCCTTCTTTAATTAATCTTGGCACAAGTCCTATATGGTCAATATGGGCATGGGTGAGGAATAGAAAGTCTATCTCTGCTGGATTAAATTCAAATGGCTGTCTGTTCAATTTATTGGCATCAGCGCCCTGATTCATGCCGCAGTCAATAAGTATCTTGAGGCCAGATGCCTGAATGTAAAAACATGCGCCTGTTACTGTTCTAACACTGCCTAAGAATTGTATCTTCAAGTTGTTATCCTTTAAGAATATTTAATTTACTTAAGTATGCCATTATTTTGGGAAAATTTCAACAATTTCAGATAACCCAAATCCCGATTTAGAATGAGAAAAGCGTTAAGTATTCGTCATTGCGAGAACCCGAAGGGTTCGTGGCAATCTCATTACAAAAGGCGAGATTGCTTCGCTTCGCTCGCAATGACACCTTTCTAAATCGTGATTTGGGGATAATTTACTATCTTGATTTAATAAACAGTCAAGTATATAATTATATTGTTATAATAATAAGTTCAGAAAACTTTTATGGAAATATTATCTCTATCCAGCTATATATATAATCCCCATGCAATTCCGCCGTTAATTACAGGGCTTGCGATACTGCTATTAGGCATCTTTGTCCTTTCTAAGAATATCAAGGATTTAAAGAATACCATATTTTTTTTATTTACCTTAACCATAAGCATTTGGCAGGTTAGCAGTTTTATATATCATTCGGCAGTAAATGAGGATATTGCCTATTTCTGGTTAAGATATCTCCTATTTTCAGGCATCTCTTTTATACATGTCCTCCCTTATCACTTTTCTGTATTAATGCTTAATCTTAAAAGTCAGAGGAAATTTGTTATCATTGGCTACATTTTAGGGGCGATAGTCTATATCATTGAATTTCAGACAGGTTATATTGTCTCTGCCCAGCATAAGGCATACTGGGGCTATCATGGCATTCTTGGTCCTTTAGGGTTTTTATATTTAATTTTCTTTTATATATATGCCACAGCCCTTCTTTCAAATTGTTATTTTGGTTATAAGAGGGCAGCTACTGATGCTGAAAAGCTTAAATTAAAATACCTCTTCATAGGTCTGCTTATTGGAACGATAGGCTCAATAGATTTTCTCGGCATGTCAGGCTTTAATATCTATCAGTTTGGCTATATCTTTGTAGATGCCCTTGCTGTAATTATGGCATACACTATTGTCCGTCACAGGCTCCTTGATATAGAGACAGTTGCGCACAAGACATTATTATGGTTAGCTGCCTTGATATCTATCGTTGTCTCGATATTTGTTCTTATTGCCATGTTAAGGAGCTGGGTTGAGACATTAACCAATATTCAGCAGACTGTTTTTTATACAATTATATTTTTTATCCTTCTTTCAGCGTTTAATCGGTTAAAGCCAAAGATTGACCATTTTCTGCAGAGGAGGAAATATAAGGCAGAGGCTGTATTCATTAGGTTTATAAAGGATATTGCCCTGATAAAAGGCGTAGAAGACCTTGCTGACAAGATTATCAATACCCTATCAGATGCCTATTATGCTGATACAAGCATAATTCTATTTGATGAGGATTATAAGAAATGTATGCTGACAAAAGGCATTGGCAATGCCATTGTTAAAGACAAAAACTACCTTCCTGACGCTGTGCTGCTAAAATGGCTTAGAGATTATGATGATATTATAGAGGTAGAGCAGATTCAGATTGATCCTGCCTATGCTGACATAAAAGATAAAGCCAAGCTCTATTTTGACAGCCTTGATGCAAAGATATGCATACCGCTTGTATTTTATGGCAGGCTTCTGGGTTTGGTAACGCTTGGCAGAAAAGGCAGCCTTAGCCCCTTTACCATTTCAGATATAAAGCTCCTTTCCATGTTCAGGATAGAGGCTGCTGTTGCATTAAGCAACTCCTTGTCTTATACGGACCTTCAGATGCTTAAGGGTAGATTGGAAGACAAGGTAAGGGAGAGGACTGATGAGCTTGCAAAGGCATATATTGAACTTAAAAAAGAGCATGAAAAGACAAAGGAGGTTGCACGTTTAAAATCGCTCTTTATTGCAAATGTCAGCCATGAGCTGAGGACGCCGCTTAGCTCTATAATCGGTTTTTCAGAGCTTCTTGGCAACAAGGATTTTGGAGAGCTTACTGATAAGCAGGATAAATATCTGAGTACTATTCAGAAGAGCGGCAAGCACCTTTTGCATCTGATAAATAATGTGCTTGACCTGTCAAAGATTGACGCAGGAAAGATGCCTGTTACTGCAAGCGAATTTTCTATTTCTGATTTGTTAAGGGATGCTGTTGAGGAGTTCCTGCCGATTGTAGCAAAAAAGGAGATTAAATTATTAACCGAGATTGAGGATAAACTGCCTGAGATTGCTGCTGATAGTGTTAAGATTAGAGAGGTTATTGATAATCTTTTGAGCAATGCAGTTAAATTTACGCCAATGGGCGGCGCTATAAAGGTAAAGGCAAGGCTTATCCAGTCATCTGCGCTTCACTCTAAGGCATCTAAGCAGAATGACTTTAACCTTCCGTCTGATATTCATTATAAAGAAGATTTAAATTATATATATATATCTGTAGAGGACAGCGGAGTAGGCATCAAAAAAGAGGACTTTGCCCGCATATTTGATGCCTTTGAACAGGTTGACAGCTCGTATACCAAGCAGTATCAGGGTACAGGCCTCGGCCTTGCTATTGTAAAAAGATATATTGAGCTTCATAAAGGAAGAATCTGGGTGGAGAGTGAGCCTAAAAAGGGGAGCAGATTCAGCTTCATAATCCCTGAGAGAATAATAGCAGATATTGCCTTAAAGAAGACATCGTTTGATTTATACAAGATGCTGCACGGGATTATCTATATGATGTCATCAGAGACAGAGGCCAAAAAGGTGAAGATAGACTTTAAGTGTGAATGGTCGTTTGGGTATAAGATTACTGCAGATAAAGAGCTGTTAAGGGGCATATTGATTAATATAATCAATAATGCTGTTCGGTATTCGCCAATGGAAGGCAGTGTTATAGTAGAGCTGAAATCAGTCGGCAGGAGATATGTTATTTCTATAGGCAATAAATGGGATAAAGAATATAGCGATGCGGCATATTCCTTCTTTGTTCCAAAAGGTGATTATGATATAAGTCCAAAGATATGTGTCAGCCTTTCAGATGCAAAGACTATTATAGAAGCCCACGGCGGCGCTATCTCTATTAAAAATGATACAGAAGGCAAGCTCACATTGCTTGAGATTTCCATCCCTGAATAACAATGAAAAGGCTTGACACCTGCAATCCAAAGATGTATTATTATAAAAATATTCATATATTCGAATATGAGGAGAAACCGTGAATTCCGACCGCCAGAGTGATGACCTTAAGGGTGTCTGCAAGGATGCTGCAAAGTTGTTCAAGATATTATCTAATCCAGTGAGACTTGAAATACTGTGTCATATCCTTTCAAGCAAAGAGATTTGTGTAAAGAATCTTACCGAATTCCTTGGCAGAAGACAGGCCAATGTATCCCAGCATCTGGCAATCCTTAGAAATACAGGGATAATTGATTTCACAAGAAGAGAAAACTATGTTTGCTATTTTTTGAAAGATAAGAATCTTGTGAAGCTGCTTATGGAATTCAAATCAACTGTTGGAAAGGGCATGATGGCAGGCAGGAATTCTGCGGAAAAATTAGCAGAAGGATATTAAAATATTGCGAATTGCGAATTTGGGAATTAGAAATTGGTAATCCAAAATCCGAAATTAAAAAGAAAGGGGGGGTGAAGATAATGGATATTAAAGCAGATAAGGTTCTTGACTGTAAGGGCCTGAGTTGTCCATTGCCGGTGTTAAAGACAAAGAAGGCAATGGAAGAGCTTAAGAGCGGCCAGATTCTTGAGATGATCGCAACTGACCCTGGCTCAAAGAATGATATGGAGGCGTGGGCAAACAGGACAGGCAACCCGATCGTCGGCACAAAGGAAGAAGGCGGGTCGTATGTTTTCTTTATTAAAAAATCTTAACAAGTAAAGGGGGATTAAAATGGCTGACAAAAAAAAGAGAATTGCAATTATCGCATCAAAAGGTACGCTTGACATGGCGTATCCGCCGTTAATTCTTGCCACTACTGCTGCTGCAATGGATATGGAGGCAGGGATATTCTTTACCTTCTATGGGTTAAACATAATCAAAAAGAGCACAATGAATTCATTAAAGGTGCCGCCATTGGCAAATCCTGCAATGCCTGTTCCGATGCCGAATATTATGGGCGCACTTCCAGGCATGACTGCAATGGCAACAATGATGATGAAGAGCTGGATGTCCAAGGCAAAGGTTGCCACAATACCGCAGCTTATTGAGAGCGCACTGGAAAGCGGGATTAAGCTGTGGCCATGCCAGATGACAATGGATGTCATGGGCATCAAGTTTGAGGATTTTATAGATGGCGTTGCTAAACCAGTTGGCGCTGCAACATTCCTGGATTTTGCTGCTGATGCTAATATTTCCCTGTTTGTATGATACCAGATTTTCTAAATGGCCAATTCATTGAATGATGGTAAAAATCTTCTCTGGATTGGCCATTTATGTTTTAGGAGGAAGATTTGTCCGAGAAGAAGAAATTATTAATAATTCAGACAAGCGGTATAAACACACCTGAAAGAACTGCTGCGCCCTTTTATATTGCCACCTCAGCCGCTACAATGGATGTGGATGTTACAATAATATTTACTATAAACGGCTCAACGATTGTTAAAAAAGGGGCTGCAGAAAAGATATTTGTAAAAGAAGGAAGCAATCAAAGTTTAAAGGTATTTCTTGACCAGGCAGTTGAGAATGACGTTAAGCTTATTGTCTGCTATCCAAGCCTTGAGCTTCACGATATTAAAAGAGAAGAGCTCATTCCAGAGATAAAAGAGATAATCGGCGGCGCTGCATTGGTAGACATGGCGCTTGAGGCAGACAGTGTCTTGACATTTTAGCTAACTCAGCATTAATTCTTTCTTTTTTCTTCTCTGTGGACTTTAAGTATGAAGTCTATATGGTTATCACAATGTTCTATCTCAGCATTATTAGCCAATGCGCAGGAGGCGATTACTAAGTCAGCAGGAGGAACGGTCTGCCCTGCCTCTCTGCACCTTTGAGCCAATAAACGGGCTGTTTGCCAGACTTCGGGTGTAGTCTCTAAACAGATAATCTCTTCTTCAAGTTCTGATAGTTTTTGTCTTTCATAAGCGCCCCTTGCACCATTCCATAACTCCACTGCCACCATATCACACCATGCTGCACGACCATCAATCATAAGGTTTGCTACCGCATTTCTGATATCAGGCCTTCCTGTTAAGCGAAGTGCTTCTATCCAGCTTGATGTATCAATCAGGACTACCTTCTCTTTACCCACTTTTTATCTTCCCTCATGATTTTTAGTTCATCCTGAGTCATAAAGTCCTTAAATGTGCCAAGTATTTTTGCAAGCTTGGCAAGCCTGTATCTTCTATTAAAATCCTTGAGCGCATATACTACGGCATCCCGTTTTGTCTTTGCTCCAGTATGCTTAATTGCTTCTTTTAAATCCTCATCTGGAATATCAATTGTTGTTTTCATGATTCTATAATATAATTATTTGGATTCTTTGTCAAGTCAAAACAGATTACTACTATTAGAGTATGAGTGTTCTGAGTTTTGTGATATACTAAAACCCATAGAAATCTCACACTAAGGGTAGAAGGGAGTAATTATATCCTATGGCAGAAATAAACGGCTGCAACATACCAGAAGACCTTTATTATGACGGCGAGCATAATGTGTGGGTAAGGTTTGAGGATGATACCTTTGTGGTAGGTATGACAGACATTGGCCAGAGCCTTGCCGGCAGATTTCTTTATGCCCATATAAAGGGGGTAGGCAAGCATATTGAGGCAGGAAAGAGCATTGCTACTGTTGAAAGCAGCAAATGGGTTGGCCCTGTTCGCACACCCATTGCCGGTGAAATTATAGCAGTCAATGAAAAGGTGGAAGATGATCCAAGCCTGATTAACAAAAGCCCGTATAATGATGGCTGGATTGTCAGATTAAAAGGTAAGGATATTGCAGAGACAAAGAGTAGGCTTATCACTGGCAAGGCAGCAGTAGAGGTCTACAGGAAAAAAATTGAAAAGGAAAATATTGAGTGTAGAAAAACCAAATGAAGGGCAGAATGGCAACATGGCGTCTGCTTGACACCGGTGCTAAATCAGCAGCAGATAATATCGCATTAGACTCAGCTCTGCTTGAGGCACGGGCAAAAGGCCTTTCAAAAAATACTATCCGCTTTTTACAATTCAATCCCCCCTGTGCATTAATAGGCTTTCATCAAACAATTGAACATGAGATAAGAACAGATTTTTGCGAAGAAGAAAGTATTGATATTAACAGGCGGATTACAGGCGGTGGCGCCATATATTTTGATATAACACAGCTCGGCTGGGAGGTAATTGCTTCAAAGAAGGATTTTAGGAATTTAAGTATTCACGAGCTTACAGAAAAAATCTGCAATGCAGCAGCATCAGGTTTAAAGAGACTCAGCATAGATGCGGAGTTCAGGCCGAGGAATGACATAGAGGTAAACGGCAGAAAGATATCAGGCACTGGCGGTGTGTTTGAAGGCGATGCCTTTTTGTATCAGGGGACAGTTCTCATTGACTTTGATGTTGAATCAATGCTCAAGGCGCTCCGCATACCAACAGAAAAGCTTACAGCAAAGGGGCTGAACTCTGCTAAGGAGCGTGTTACATCAATTAAGAATGAGCTTGGCTATGCGCCCTCTCTTGATAAAATAAAGCATGTTCTTGCTGATGCCTTTTCCGAGGCATTTTCTACTACATTAGAAGAAGACGAGCTTACTGCTGCTGAGCTAACTTTATATAATATAAAAAATAATTATTTCAAATCAAAAAAATGGATATACTCAGTGCAAGAGCCGTCTGATAAAATGCAGACTGTTTCCTCTGTTTATAAAAAAGACGGCGGCCTTATCAGGGTCAATTTAAAGGTAGATGTTCAAAGGCAGATTGTGAGGCAGGCGGTGATTACAGGCGACTTTTTTATAAACCCAGCAAGATTTATTTTAGATTTAGAGGCAGCATTGAAGGATACCCATGTTGATAGTGTAACAGCCATTGCAGAAAGATTCTTTGATGAAAAAAAGCCTGAAATGCTCCAGCTTACAAAATACGACTTTATAGATGCCATTGTGCTTACTGTTGCGAAGTTAGATTATCAGAAGTTTGGCATGTCAACAGAAGACATAAACTCTATTTTTACAATACACAAACCTGTCAATGAGGCGCTAAAAGATGCGGGTGCGCTTCTTCTTCCATACTGTGCAAAGCCTCCTGAATGTGAATATAGAAATATAGACGGCTGCTCAAAATGCGGTCTCTGCTCAGTTGGCGATGCCTACAGAATGGCAGAGGAAAAAGGTTTGTTGCCAATAACAATAACAAACTACGAACACTTAAAAGATACCCTTTGTTCGCTAAAGGAGAGAGGTGTTAAGTCATATATAGGCTGCTGCTGCGAGGCATTCTTTGTCAAAAGGCAGGATGCCTTTGCTGATGCAGGTATTCAAGGTGTGCTTATTGATATTGAAAATAAGACATGCTATGAATTAAAAAAGGAACATGCGGCATATAAAGGAGACTTTCAGGAAAAGACAGAATTGAAAATAGATTTGTTAAAGAAACTGCTTGAGATAAGGGCAATCCTTGTCGCTTCATCTTGAAGGTTTTAATGTGCCTGCCCCATTTTTTTCACTCAGCATCTTCGCCCTTACCAATCTTATTTCCTCATATGAAAAATCATCCCCAAGTATTTCCTTTATAGGTTTCAGCGCCGCAGTCCCCGGATCGCCAATCGCCTTTGTGATTATCTCCTGTTTTTCCCACCGAACAAAACGGTCTATGGATATATCTTCTCCGGACAAAATCAATTTTTCAATGTGTGATGAAACGGTGGATACGGCCAGACCCCTCTTTTCTGCCATTTTCTCAAGGGTCATACCTTTATTGCAAAACTCAAGGGTCATCCGAAGGGTGGAAGTTTTCAGCTCCTTAGACAGCGATTTATGTATCGGTGGCGGCCATTTCGTAATAGTCTGTTTAGGCTTAATCCCCTTAGCCCTGCAATATTCCGTTACGGTATTCAAGAATATATCCCCATACCTTTGCAGTTTCTTTTCACCTACACCGCTGATATTTGAAAGGGACAATGAGTCGTTTGGATAATAGGTGGCCATCTCCTTCAGTGTCGTGTCAGGAAAGATGATATACGGCGGCACCCCTTCCTCGTCTGCCAGTCTTTTCCTGAGGGTCCTCAGAATTTCAAACAATTCACGGTCAAAGGCATCATCCACATTGCCATGCAATTTTTGCGGTTCCATTGCAGGCTTTGTAAGAAAGACCTTCTCACCTTCAGAGAGAACCCCCTTGCTCTTATCATTGAGCCTGAGGATAGGGTATTTATCCCCTTCCATATCCAGAAATTCAAGATAGACAAGTTCCCTCGCAATAGACTGCCATTGGTCTTTTGAATACTCTTTCCCGATGCCATAGGTCGTGAGGGTATGATGGTTATTCTGGATGACCTTTTTATTCCTGGCCCCCATAAGAATGTCAATGACATGGTTTATCCCAAAACCCCGGCCAAGCCGGTAAACGCAGGATAGTATTTTCTGTGCAGCAACCGTCCCGTCAAATTTCTCCCTCGGCTCCAAACAGATATCGCATCTCCCGCAGTTCGGCTCGTCAAAATCCTCTCCAAAGTATGCCAGCAGCACCTTTCGTCGGCAGGTGTTTCCCTCGCAGTAATCTATCAGCTTCCTAAGCTTCTGATAAGAGATATCTCTATCTCTCTGGTCCTCCTTCTGACCAATAAAATACTCTATCTTTACCTTGTCCCCATAACTGAAAAAGAGGATACAATCGCCCGGAAGCCCATCCCTGCCAGCCCTCCCGGTTTCCTGATAGTAACCTTCCAGGTTCTTCGGCAGATCATAATGGATTATGTACCGCACATTTGGTTTATCTATCCCCATGCCAAAGGCAATAGTAGCAACAATAATCTCGGCATCGTCTTTTATAAATCTATCCTGATTCTTATCTCTTTCCTCTGTTGTGAGTCCGGCATGGTATGGTATGGCACGATATCCAGACTCCTGCAGGCTGCTTGAAAGACTGTCTACCATTTTTCTGCTCTGACAATAGATAATCCCTGACTCTTTTTTCCGCCCCTCCAAATGTTTTAGTAACTGCTGGTATGGATTGACCTTTGGTTCAATTCTGTAGTAAAGATTCTTCCTGTTGAAACTTGCCTGGTATCTCGCACCTTGGGGAATCTTTAATTGCCTTGCTATATCGTCCTGCACATCCCTTGTGGCCGTAGCAGTCAGGGCAATCAAGGGGGTCCCGTGAAAGTTATCCTTAAGCGCCTTAAGCTGTCTGTACTCAGGCCTAAAGTCGTGCCCCCATTCGGAGATACAATGGGCCTCATCAACAGCAAAGAGACTTATAGGCAGGCCCTTTAAAAACTCCAGAAACCCCGGCACCATCAGCCTCTCAGGCGCAAGATAGAGAATTTTGACATCACCCTGTTCTATCATTCCCATTATCTTGCTTATCTCAGCATAGCTGAGCGAGCTGTTAATGTATGCTGCTGAAATCCCGTTGGATATAAGCCCATCCACCTGATCCTTCATCAGGGCAATAAGAGGTGAAACCACAACCGTCAGGCCGTCAAAAAGCAAGGCCGGCAATTGATAACAGAGAGACTTTCCCCCTCCGGTTGGCATCAGGACAAGCAGGTCCTTCCTGTCAAGGACATCCCTGATGATGGCTTCCTGCAAGGGGAGAAAGTTCGTGTATCCAAAAAACTTATGCAGGGTTTTAAACACATATCTCCTTGTTAATGGGACACTGAGCTTGTCTACTGTCACCCTGAACTTGATTCAGGGCATGGTTCAGGGTCTACGATTTCAGTGTCTCATAACGGAAAACTGGGTCAAAAAGCAACAGGTTCGTACACATTACACAACCTTCACTCTGTTGAGTCTATTGTAAACTACTATGCCATGTTTGTAAAGAGTATAGATATGGCCCTTGCCCTTACTGCAACTGCAAAGCCTGTCCCCTGCCCTATTTTCTTTAGCCTATAGCCCTGCCTTCTTTGCCATATCAATTCAATTCTCTACTATCTGAGTTGAAAAAAGCGTGAAGATAGAATATTTGCAAATAATTTTAAAACATAATATTTTTGTGCTATAATTAGCAAAGATTCAAAGAAAAAAAGTTGAAGATATTCTTATGAATCTCTTAATCTAACACAAAACATGATTAACGGAGGTTTGAAATGCCATTAAAAAAATTAGAACTTACCTTTCCCTCAGAAGTTCTGGATATGCTGTCTACTACCTATCAGGATGATGCCAATCTGATAAAAGAAGCAGCAGTCCTTGAATTATACCGTGAGGGAAAGATATCCAGCGGCAAAGCAGCGGAGATACTTGGGATGGATAGATTTGAATTTATACGATATGCAGGCAAGAAGGGGATACCATATATAAGAATAACCTCTGAAGAACTGGAGGAAGAAGTAAGACTTTTAGAAAAACCCTAATGATTACTGTTTCAGATACAAGTCCTTTAATACTGCTTGAGAAGGCGGAATGTCTAAGGTATAATTCCTAAGCTCGTCCCGGTATTAGATGTTCTTAAGAAACACAGATTTTATATTGCTCATGAAATTTTACAAAAGGCTCTGATCCTCGCTCATGAGGAATTAGAATAATTGGAATCAGGCAGGTGAAAGTATAAAAATGGGCATGATGTTGAAAAGGTAATAGAGAGAACTTCTGAGAGCGAAAGTCAAGAGGCAAACCTGGCAGTCTTATCCTTCAGAAATTGTTTAGCGAACTTCACCGTTGACTCTATCAACTCTTTTATGGACCACAACTCTTTTACAATATAACCTTCCGGTATGGTGGTAAATATTTTAATATCTCGCTTATTAATATTAGATAACCTATTACATAAATCAAGGGTTATTTTCATCGTTGTATCATACTCTATTTCAAACCAATCAGTGCATGTTATTGGATTGCTCGGCGTTGTAGAGAACATTTGCTCGTTATCGATTACATACATAATATGATCTTCTGAAAATAATCTCTCTGACGGCTCATTAGCACCACATAAACATGCCATCACTTCCAACCTGACCCAATCAATTATATTCTTGATAGAGCATGTCTCCAAAAAGGAAACCTTTTTTGTGGCCTCTTCAAATTGATCATTTAGTTTTCTCAAAGGGCACTTCTCTTCATGTACGCAATTTTCTCCATGCTTATTAATGTAGCGTATGGCTAATTGATACCTTTCTATTTCGGGCTTGTCCGCAACGGGTAAAGATTCTTCTGGAAGAATTACGAAGGCTGATGATTGGCTATTTATGCCTATCGACTGTAATAAATATGCAGATGAGCGTTCTCTTAAGGCATAAAAGCTACCTCTTCCTTTCATCAACCACGTAGTTCCGTCTATTTCACGTCCTATCCAGAAGTCTTCGACTTCCATTTTGCTCCAAGTCCAATTAAATGCATTAACTTGTAAAGGTAAATTTTCAATCCGTGGATATGTCATCATAATATATAACTAAGCTAAATCATAAAATCAAGGGGAATGTAATACAATATTGACAGATGTTATGAAATTATAGACATTACTTCCAGCACTCCACCACTGTCGTCCATTTGCGTGCCTCGTCGCCGAGGTCGGCAAGTGATTTCTCCCATGATAAGAACGACCAGCCAGTCTTATAGGGCACCCTGTTGGCATCCAGAAACGCCTTCAAGGTTTGCCCGCTGACTGCAAAATTGACATTCTGCGGCAGGTTTCCAGTATACTTTGCCATGGCAGCATCCGAAAGCTTCATGCTGACCACTCCTACCACCTGCCCCTTTTTGCTCATTACCGGGCTGCCGCTTGAGCCCGGCTGGATAGGCGCTGTGATTTGAATCTGGTTGCTGTTGTTACCCAAGCCGGTGATAGCGCTCACCACTCCCGGCGTGAGATTGCCTCCGGAGGACAGCACGCTGTCAAGCGGAAATCCAAATACCACGATGTCCTGCCCCTGCCGCAGGCTGGCAGGGTACGGCGCCAGTGTTGCTGTGGCACGCGTTTCGCCCGGCATTTTAAGCAACGCAAGATCACTGACCTCGTCACGCGTTACCAACTGTATTAATTCGATGCGGCCCTGAACCCGTAATTCCTTGCAGTCTGCAACCACATGGTAGTTGGTGATGGCATGGCCATCCTTACTGACGACAAAGGCTGTTCCAGTGTTCTTTTTGGCCAGCGTCCCGCTTTCTCCGTCGTTGCCAAAGCCCGAAGCCGATTCGCCCTCCCGACGCAACACCTGCCCCAGTTTCCAATTAGAGGACAGACGCTCTGCCTCTGCGCGCTGGGCTGAACTCATGTACTTAGAATATAAGTCGCGAAATTTTTTCGCGAGGCGTCCCTGTTTGCCTTCCTGTGCAGCCGCCAGATTAGCCCATGCATATGCCAGCACCCAATCCTTTGGCACACCTTCGCCCTGGTCATACATTACCGTCAGGCCCAACTGTGCGCCGACATTCCCCTGCGCCGCGGCCTTCTGATACCACTCCACAGCCTTGGCGGTATCCTTTGGCACACCTTCGCCGTTGTGGTACATTATCCCGAGTCTGTACTGTGCGCCGGCATTTCCCTGTGCCGCGGCCTTCTGATACCACTCCACGGCCTTGGCGGCATCCTTTGGTACGCCTTTGCCATTGCGGTACATCATCCCAAGCATGGACTGTGCGCCGACATTCCCCTGCGCCGCGGCCTTCTGATACCATTCCGCGGCCTTGGCAGCATCCTTTGGCACGCCTTCGCCGTCTTCGTACATCATCCCAAGTCTGTACTGTGCGCCGGCATTTCCCTGTGCCGCGGCCTTCTGATACCACTCCACGGCCTTGGCGGCATTCTTTGGCACGCCTTCGCCTTTGGCGTACATAAACCCGAGGCTGAACTGTGCGTCGGCATTTCCTTGTGCCGCGGCCTTCTGATACCACTCCACAGCCTTGGCGGCATCCTTTGGCACACCGTCGCCTCTGTTGTACATACCTCCGAGATTGTACTGTGCTTTGGCATCGCCCTGCGCCGCTGCCTTCTGCCACCACTCCACAGCCTTGGCGGCATTCTTTGGCACGCCTTCGCCGAAGTAGTACATCCACCCGAGGTTGTACTGTGCTTTCTCATTTCCCTGTGCCGCGGCCTTCTGATACCACTCTACAGCCTTAGCAGCATTCTTTGGCACACCGTCGCCTTCGCTGTACATAAGACCGAGATTATACTGTGCTTCGGCATCGCCAGAATCTGCCTGTTTTTGTAATTCCATCAGGCGTTTTTCTGGGGAGGGTGTGGCTTCCTGCTTAGAGGATGGTGGCGAGGTTTCGCTACAAGCGCCCACTGCGGCGACAAACAGCAATATTAAGAACAGTTTTCCCATAGCGCACATGCGAATATTTTTCAATGGCATTTTAAACCTCCCCCAGGCTTATTAATAAAAAAAGGAATCAATGGTATCGGGTCTACACATTACACAGTAAAGAGTATAGCCCTGTCTATTAACCCCTGTGGGTTAACGCTATTCAGCCAGAATATGTTTTTCATTTTTTAATATAATTTTGATAATGTCATTTGCTATTTCATCTGTTAGATCATTAAGGTTGCTATCCCATGCTCCAAGTTTTTGTGAATAAAATACTTTGCCATCCAATTTGTTTGATAGTTCTAAATTATACTTAATGCCATATTTAACAATAGAAAAGGGTCTATATTGATGAGTAAAATATTCTATTTCATATTTAGCCTTAATGATATTCGTAGTAGTATTATTATTCATACCATTTGTTGATAGTTTATCGTTTAATTTTTTTAACAACACGTTGTTGACATTGGCAATACTACTTACTCCCTCTGGCAAACCATCAAGTAAAACATTTTCAACAAGGCTTTCTATTTCAACTGAGTAGTTCTTTTGGGGTTTTTTTATAATATGACTTTGCCCACAGCCACTTATCAACGATAGGATTAGCAAAAGATAAATTACTCGTAATGCTCTCATTTTCCTTCCTTTAGTGCTGCTCAGACACTGAGCAGTAGTTATTATTCTTTTGAGGTTTTAGCTACTATCCTTTAGAGGCTATCAAGATTATTAAATAGTTCTCTGTCTTTTATACCAAAAATAAAAATAATTGACAAGCTTTATCGCGGTTTTCAATAAGTATATAAGAGGATAGCATGTATTTCCTAATGTTATCCAGAAAGAAGTAATGGCATCGGGTTTACACATTACACAACCTTTACTCTGTTGAGTCTATTGTAAACTACTATGCCGCGTTTGGAAAGAGTGTGGACATGGACATTATCCCCTGCTGTTAACCCCTGTCAGTCTGAACGCAGAGCTAAGCAGCGCGCAGCTTATTAGCGCGTCTGCTTGAGGGCTTTGCTCTCTGTGCCATTTTTTGTGCAAGCTTAATAAGCGACAGGAGAGCGGTATTAACAGCTTCTTCGTTTGGGAAAACCTCAGAGACTTCAGGTTTTAGAACAATAATGTTTGATGACTCGCTCATACGTTTTGCATATTTGCCGCGCACCAGAGCCCCGGGGAAATCTGAACGTTTGTATTCGGCACGCAATTCGTCTTTTTTTGTTTGTTTAACCTTCTTCATAAATCTTTCTCTCCCTTTTGCTCGCAAGGCGAGCGCTTATGATCCTAATAATCTCACTTTGCTCGGTATGAGCAACCACTAATAACCTGCCACGTTCTGAAATACCAAAGGTAATGTGTCTAAACTCACCGATTGAATGATCTTCAAATTGCATATCTTCAATTGCAATTAGTTTATCAAAATCTTATAAGATAATGGTATATGTGTCAAGACTTTTTATGATGAGGAGCAATGGAGTCGGGCCTACACATTACACAACCTTTACTCTGTTGAGTCTATTGTAAACTGCTATACCATGTTTGTAAAGAGTGTACGGCCTGACCCTTGCACTATTCTTTTGATGAGAAAAACAAACCAATAAGCCAAGGCAGCGGTTTTATTGTAAGGCAGGACGGCGCAGTTGTTGCAAACTATAATGTTATAAGCAAGGCATCAAACATTGCTGTAAAGGCAGGGGAGAAGGTCTTAGAGGTTGAGGGCTTTATTTATATGGTCAAAGAAAAACTGTGAACAATGAAGATTTGACCCCCTAATCCTCGCTCCTTTCCCAATTCAGCAACCAGACTACGGTTAAGGCTGCTTTCTTCATTAGGTAGGCAATAGCTCAAAAGACAGGCTACTTGAAATTAAAATTTAAAATAAAAAAGTAATTAGTTACAATCCTCTTAGAAGGGGAGTGATATAGTCAACGGTTCTATTTTTGAGTAATAATCATTTGCAGATTATGCTATAATTATAATGCTAAAATATACTTAACAAGGTTTAACATTTATCAGATGGAAAAGAGGTAAAAGACATGAAACAAAATGTAGTAACAATAGAATATCCAGACGATCTGCTGCTTTCCCTAAAAGAAAGCAGAGTAGAATTTGAAAAGGAAGCAAAGTTCCTTCTTGCGTTAAAATTATATGAGCTTGGCAAAATATCTTCAGGCAAAGCTGCTGATATAGCTGGTTTGAGTAGATTGGAATTTCTAATGAGGCTGGGGAAATATAAGGTTTCTCCATTTCAAGTAGATTTAGATGAAATATTGGAGGAAGCGGGTGGCGGCTGATGAGAAAATAGATATTGTGGTCAATACCTCTCCATGGATTGCCCTTTCAATATGTGGACAGATTTCGTTGCTCAAGAGGCTTTATGCCAATGTTTATATTCCTCAAGGGGTTCAAGAAGAGATTATAGCCGGAGGGGAACATAGCAGGGGAGTTAAAGAACTAAAATCATCTCCTTGGTTGAAGGTTGAGAAGATTATAGACAAGAGTAAAGTAGAGCTATTATATGAATTGGAACGTGGGGAAGCAGAAGTTATAGTTTTGGCAAAAGAAAAAGGGATTAAACATGTGCTAATTGATGAGAAGATTGCAAGGCAGCAGGCAAGAATACAGGAACTCAATGTAATAGGAACCTTAGGGTTGCTATTAAAAGCTAAGAAAAAAGGACTTTTATCCTCAATAAAACCCCTTGTTCTTAGTATTCGTGATAATGGCATCTGGATTAAGGATGAAATAGTAAGTGGTATATTAAAAGATGCCGGGGAGGAGTTATAGAAAAAACCTACTATTTAAATACATGACCCTCTTCTTTTTTAACCCTGATCTCCCCTATCCCAGCCCTTAAAAGCGTGTAGGTTTCTGGCTGAGTGGTTAAACTAATTTTTCAAAGAATTCAATAAACTTAATTAGCTTATTTTTTTCTTCCTTAATCTTGTTTCCATGCCATTGCTTATCCTTGACCATATCCCATAATTTTACATAAATTGTTATATGCGGCCTCCAGCCTTTCTCAGTAAGTGTATTTTTAATTTCCTTAATCATATAATTAATTTCTTTGCTTCCTATTTCTGATAATGATTTGTCCTTCCAGATTGTCTTAGTTTTATTTGGTGCTCTTCGGTCATTACAAAAACGAAGAGCCATGTTTTTATTTTCTTCAAAAAGTGTCTTTAATTGATTTTTGTTTTCCACGGTTAAGTTTTTAATTAGATTTCTAAATGGTTCTTTCCTTTCTATATTAACGCCTACATAGATAGTTTTTTCCTCGTACCAAGTATTTATTTGTAAATGGTTCTTAAAATTTACTGCCAACCAACCTTCACCATTTCTAAACTCTCCATGTTTTATCTCATTATTTTCGAATTCCTCATAAAAAGAAAGAATCATTGAACTTCTTAATAAAATCTGTTTTAAGATATCTTTGTTATTAAATTCACACTTGATTAATTCATTCGGAAGGCATGCTTTCTCTAAATCTGCAGTAACTCTATTGATGGTTAACTTACTACATATATTTTCCCAGTGTTGTCCAATATCCCCTTCTCTGCTACACAATCCCACATATTTAAAGAAGGGAAGATAATCAATGCATTGGCTTAGTCCTTGCGAGAACTCACGACTTATTGACTTGTCTGGTAAATATTTAACCTCAACACCAATAGTCTCTATTTCGTATCCTGTTGAATCCCACCTACATCCGAAAACATCTACTCTTCTATTATTATAATTATCTAATTTTATTCCAAATTCATCAGTAATTGGAAAAGAAAACCCATCTTTTTTAAGTTCCTCAGCCATTATTGGGTATATATCTTTTTCACTCGACTTATTAACCATTTCTCTCCTTTAGAGGCTATCAAGATTATTAAATAGTTCTTCTGTATTATGGCAAAATTAAAAACAGTTGACAATCTTTATTTTGATTTTCAGGATTGCTTATGGTGTTGAAACTCAGGTATAAATGCAGTATAATTTTCTTTAGCATATATGAATAAGAAAGCACATGACAGATGCGATATATTAATCATTGGCGCTGGGCCTGCGGGTTCTTCTGCTGCATTAAAGGCTGCGCAGGAAGGCGCAAAGGTTATACTGATTGAACAGAAAAGAGAGATTGGTGTGCCTGTACAGTGTGCAGAGTATATACCTGTTCAGCTTACAAACAGCATTGGTTTAAGGGATGACCTTCTTGTGCAAGAAATACATTTTATGCAGACACATCTGCCGAATGGCGAGATGATAGAGACCGAGTCCATTGGCTATATAATAGACAGAGATAGGTTTGACCAGCATCTTGCAGATATGGCGGGGGCTGCTGGCGCAGAGATAAGAAAAGGGTGCAAGGCAGTTAATCCCCCTTTGCTAAAGGGGGAAATAGGGGGATTATCAGATGTAGAGGTTGTAGAGAGTGGCAGAAGGTATTCCATTGAAGCTAAGATAATCATTGGCGCGGATGGGCCAAAATCTACTGTTGGAAAGTGGATGGGCATGGAAAATAAAGAATTTGTTATTGCAAAGCAGTATGTGATGTCTTTAAAATCTGAGACAGATATTACAGAGGTCTATTTTAGAGATTATATAAAAGGCGGCTATGGCTGGCTGTTTC
>JAHFEP010000132.1 GCA_023248415.1 Nitrospirota bacterium | reverse complement strand
ATAAAGGGCTTAGAATACTTGTTTACCTTCACACCAAAAATTTCTATTGCCTTATCAAATACTGGTTCTTGATTTGTCCCTGTATTAAGATAAACATAAATGCGGCCGCTGTCTGAGCCTGCTATGATGTCCTTCTTGCCATCGCCATCCCAGTCAAAGGGATTAATTTTAGGTGCCGGCTTTTGTGCTTGTGCAGAAGGGGCTCCTTCCTTTTTCTGCATTTCCAAAATCTTCTCATCAGACACACCTGCCTTTTTTAACAGTAAAATCTCCTCAGGTGTTAAGGCATAAACAGATATTGAAAAAACAGCAATAAATAATAAAAAGATGAATAGGTAATAAAGCCTTTTCACAATTACCTCCTCCTTATACATTAGGGTAAATTACCTAATTACTGAACATAAAGCCAGCCTTTACCCTGAATCTCTACCCCATTTTGTATTTGTTTTTTTGTAAAATTCGCTATATCTTCAGCCAGTTCCTCAATAAGTTGTTCCATTCCTTTGAGTGAATGTCTCTTGTATTCAAACACGGCAAGCTCCTTTTTGTCTTTTACCTTTATTATCTTTCCCTCAACAGCCAGCGTGGTCCAGGAAATTGGCTTATATCTTCCCTCAACTATAAGGTCTGTATCTGGTATGTCTGTTTGAGAGGTCATTTCTACTTGCGAAAATTTTCCCGACCTTCTCAGGTTTTTTTCTATTTTTGCTGCTAAGTCATATCCAAAGTTAAGAGAGTTACCTGTGTAATTATTGTCTGCATCCTCTATGGAAAACTCTCGTACAGATATAGATATTGTTCTATGATCTATTGGGTTGGAATTATCCAATGCCCGTGGACCAGCACATCCAATAACCCATAAAAGAATAGCTGCGGCCGCAATTAAATTCAATTTCTTTTTCATGGTCTCCTCTTACTAATTATCAGTTATTTTTGCGGATAATCTAAATCAGAAAGCATTACTCTATCTTTAAAGTACACTTCTTAAAGCGCTGTATCGTCCCTGAACTTTCCCTTGATTTGCTTAAGCTCCTTAAACTCGGGTTTATCTTTTGTGCCAGTGTTTAGCAAAAGATAAATGCCAAGTGGTATGATATCTTTTCGGTCAGGAGTTGGCCCCTCTTCAACTATTGCTTTGTTTGAAACTAAAAGGTCTGTCTTTCCATCATCATCCCAGTCTACTGCAATAACTGATGTTGGGCCTGGGAGTTTCAGCTCCTTATTGTTTACCTGAAGGGTCTGAGCCTTTCCAAATGTGGGGTTTTTATTATCTCCTTCATTTATAAAGATATAAACCTTGCCATCCCCTGAACCGCAGATGACATCGAACTTGCCATCATTATTCCAGTCAATAATAAATGGTGTGGCGTAGCTGCTAACATTAATGTATGTATCCGCTCCTTTTGAAGAAAAGGAAGGTGCGCCATCATTACCTATATTTAAAAAAAGAAATATTTTGCCGCTTTGATTCCCCACAACCAAATCCCTTTTACCGTCACTATTCCAGTCAACCATTGCTGGAGAAGAGAAGCTGCCTACATCAAGGACGCCGTCATTTAATTTTATTTCGTCTCCAAATATAGGTTGTTGATTGCTTCCTCTATTAATAAAAATAGATAATTCTCCTGACTTTGCGCCTACTAAAATATCCTTTTTTCCGTCATTGTTCCAGTCAACAACAGAAGGCTTGGAAAACCTCATTATTTCTGCGCCATAAATCTCTGTGGCTTTATCAAATATCGGTTGAAGGTTTGTTCCTGTATTGAGATAAACATATACTCGGCCTCTGTCAGAGCCCGCGATAATATCTTTTTTCCCGTCCTCATTCCAATCAAAGGGATTGATCTTCGGCGCTGGTTGAGGAGGAGAAGCCTCTTTTTTCTGCATCTCTAAAATCTTTTCGTCAGATACACCCGACCTTTTTAATAATAGTATCTCCTCTGGTGTTAAGGCATAAACAGCAGTTCCAAATAAAACAGCAAGCAAAAAGATAAATAGAAAGTAAGTTCTCTTCATGGCTACCTCCTTATTGAAAGGGATATAATTTTAAGTATTATTAATTACTGACCATACATTGTCAAGAAATTTTGTTAAATCCGCCCGCTATGTTCCTTGACTTTTATATGGAAGGTGGTAAGATTGTGATATATATAATATCGGAGGAAATAAATGAAAGAGATAAGTCTTGTGGTCTGGAAAGAAGAAAAATATTATGTTGCACAGTGCCTTAATGTAGATGTTTCGTCTTTTGGGGAAACTATTGATGAAGCTGTGAAGAATTTAAAAGAGGCTGTTGAACTCTATTTTGAAAATGAAGATGTGGAATTGGCTGAGATAAATACAATACTTGTTGGCAGAGAAGCGGTTAATGTCTAAATTGCATTCCTCAAATGAGATTGTATCCGTTCTTAAAAAACTTAAATTTAAATTAATATCACAAAGGGGCTCGCATGGAAAGTTTAAAAATGAAAGCGGGCGAACAGTTATACTTCCGATGAATAAAAAAGAAATTCCACCTGGAACTTTTAGAAGTATTTTAAGACAAATAGGGGTAAGTGATAAGGATTTTAAAGAGTTGATTGTATAATAGGAGGGGCGATATGTTCTTCTGGATACCAGTGGCTGTAATAGCCATAATTACATTATGGATTATCATCATTTACAACGGCCTTGTATCTTTACGCAATCAGGTGCAGAATGCGTGGAAGCAGATTGATGTCCAGCTTAAGAGAAGGCATGACTTAATACCAAATCTTGTTAGCACAGTTAAGGGCGCAATGGAGTTTGAGAAGGAGACATTGGAAAAGGTTATTCAGGCAAGGAGCAAGGCAGTAAGCGCTACTGGCATAGCTGAAAAGGGAGAGGCAGAAAATATGCTGACACAGGCATTAGGAAGACTCTTTGCACTTGTTGAGAATTACCCAAATCTAAAAAGCAATCAGAATATCCTTCAGCTTCAGGAGGAGCTTACAAGCACAGAAAACCGCATTGGCTTTGCAAGGCAGTTTTATAATGATATTGTCATGCAGTTTAACACAAAACAGGAACTCTTCCCTTCAAATATAATTGCCTCCTCCTTTGGTTTCACCCGCTCAGAATATTTTCAGGCAGAAGAGGCTGCAAAAGAGGCTCCAAAGGTTGATTTAAGTATGAAGAAGTAAGGCCTTCCCTTTCAATTCATTTGACAACCTTCCTTTTAACTAATAAAATAGGACTAAGGAGGACTTATATTTAAATGATAAAAGAGATTTCTGTTGATGAGGCGATTAAAATGCTAAAAGGGGATGAGAATGTAATCCTGCTGGATGTCAGGACACAGCAGGAATATTACACAGAGCATGTAAAGGGTTCAAGATGGATTCCTTTAGACCAGATTCCTTACAGGCTTAAAGAGCTTGATAAAAAGAAGGCAGTCTTTGCCTGTTTTTGCAGAGCAGGAAACAGGAGCTTTAAGGCATGTGAGTTTTTAAAGGATAGCGGCTTTGAAGAGCTTTTTAATGTTAAAGGCGGGATTGAGGCATGGAAAAAGGCAGGTTATGAGACTGTTAAAAACAGTATGGAGGAGTATAGCGGCTCCTATGCATCCATTAATTCAAAGGCATAAAATAAGATATTACGGGCTTGAAATCTTAAAGGGGATGGCGTATATTTATACAAAAAAATAGGGTGTAAACATGACTGAGAGAAAAAGATTGGGCGAGATGCTTGTTGAAGCAGGTTTGATTGATAATATTCAGCTTCAATCTGCATTAGGGCATCAGAGGCAGTGGGGCGGCAAGCTTGGTGATATATTGCTTGAAATGGGTTTTATAAGCGAGCATGTCCTTGCAGACTTTTTTGAAAGCCACCTGAATATCCCGTGCCTTGACCTGTCTGATTTTGAGATCCCTGAGAATGTGCGGGGGTTGTTAAAAGACGAGATAATAAAAAAGTACAGTGTTGTCCCCATAGGATACGAAAACAAGGTATTGACTGTTGCAATGTCAGACCCCTCTGATATCAGAACAATAGACGAGCTTCAGTTTGCAGCAGGCTGCAGGATAATACCTGTTTTGGTATTTTCATTGGATGTAAAAAGGCTGATACAGAGGTATTTCGGAGAGGAGGTTGCAGCAGGGTATCAATACAAGTCAAAGGTTCACGAGATAGGAGAGAAAAAGGATTTTGAACTTGTAAGGGATGAAAAACAGGCTGCCCCTAAAAAAGAGGTGACAATAAAGAACTACCTTGATGCGATGACAAGCTTATTGATAGAAAAGGGTGTAATCACAAAAGAGGAGATGCAAAAGAAGATAAGAGAGATTACACAGATTTAACGATAGAATAATGCGGTGGCAGTATTTGCTATCGCTGTTTTCTGAAAATTGTGAAATAAAAGGAGATGGGTATGTCAAAAAAGGTTTTTCCACCGTCAATAATTTTTAATCCGACACCAGTAATAATGGTAAGCTGCCAGGGGAGTGACGGCAAGCCGAATATAATCACGGTTTCATGGGCTGGCGTTGTCTGCTCAGAGCCTCCTATGATAAGTATATCTATAAGGCCAAACAGACATTCAAACAAACTTGTTAAGGAATCTATGGAGTTTGCCTTAAATTTTCCTTCAACGTCCTTGATAGAGAAGGCAGACTACTGCGGAAGCGTAAGCGGAAAGGCAGTAGATAAATTTCAGGAAGCAGGCCTCACGGCTGTTCCTTCAAAGGAGATAAAGGCGCCTATTATACAAGAGTGTCCTATAAATGTTGAATGCAAGGTGAGGCAGATTATTCCGCTCGGCTCGCATGACCTGTTTATTGCAGAGGTAGTGGCCTATCATTTAGATGAGGATATAATTGTAAGAACAAATAAGGCAGATGTTGAAAAGGCTGACCCTGTTGCGTATTTTCCCGGGACACTTGAATACAGGAGGCTGGGCGCTGTTAGCGGAACATACGGCTTCACAAAGGGAAAGATAAAAGAGGTCGGCGCATAGCCTGCTATGAACGGCGATGAAATAGAAATTAAGGATTACAGGGTAGAAGGCGAGGAGACAGCAGAAGGCAGCAGAGGGCAACACGTTCCGCTTAAAAAAAGACATCCTTATAGAATACATATAATATTATTTGTTCTTACAGTCTTTACAACCCTTGTTGCTGGCGCACTTCAGGAGGGCGCAATTCCTTGGGAAAATCCGTTTTCAATAGTTAAAGGAATTCCCTTTTCATTTACCCTTATTTCTATCCTTCTTACGCATGAGCTTGCACACTATTTTGCATCAAGAAGACATGGTATGACAGCGAGCCTTCCCTATTTTATCCCAGGCCCGCCATTACCGCCCATGATTGGCACATTTGGCGCAGTAATAAAGACAAATCCACCAATACCTGACAGGAGGGCGTTGTTTGATATCGGTGTCTCTGGCCCATTGGCAGGTTTTATAGTTTCTGTGATTGCGATTATCATTGGCCTGAAGCTCTCAAGGATTGCTCCATTGGAAGAGGTGAAAGGTTTTACTGTTGTTCTTGGTGATTCTCTCGGATTCAAACTAATTTCATATTTAGTTATCGGCACACTGCCTGATAAGGCAGATATATTTTTGCACCCCATTGCCTATGCAGGCTGGATAGGCTTTTTTGTTACTGCAATGAATCTTCTTCCCATCGGCCAGCTTGACGGCGGACATGTGGTTTATGCAGTATTGGGAAGATGGCACAGGATTGTTTCAATATCAATGGTAGTCCTGTTATTTATACTTGGTTACATGAGCTGGCCTGGCTGGTATTTATGGGGATTTTTAACAACTGTATTGGGGACAAGACACCCGCCTGTTTTTTATCCCAATATTGAGCTTGACAAAAGGAGAAAGGTTATTGCGTGGATTACACTGATTGTATTTTTTCTTACTTTTACACCAGAACCGTTTAAGCTAATGGAATTACAATAGCAGAGGGCAGACACATAGGTCTGCCCCTACAAATAAACGATGCTTATGAATCGTCCTGAAGCTCCATGTTCCAGTACAGATAGTCTCTCCAGCTTTCAGGTGTATTCTTGATACCGATTGTAAGAGTTACTGTCGGCATCCACCTCGGCTTTTCAGGCTTCTTAATCAACCTTGTGCCTGCCTCATCAGGCGTCCTGTTTGCCTTTTTGTTGTTGCAGTCAATGCAGGCAGTAACAATGTTCTCCCATGTTTTATTTCCGCCTTTGGCAGCAGGGATTACATGGTCAAAGGTAAGGTCTTCGCTCCTGAATTTATCGCCGCAATACTGGCAGGTGTAGTTGTCCCTTGCAAATATGTTTGCACGGGAAAATTTTACAATGTCGTGTCCCTTTCTAAGACGCACATATTTCAACAGCCTTAAGATAGAAGGGAGCTTAAAAGAGATGGTAACGCCCCTTATCTCTCTGTTGTATACATCTATGATTTCTACCTTTCCCTGACAAACAAGAGTGATTGCCTTTTGCCACGATATTACACGTAGCGGTTCAAAGGTAGCATTCAGAAGGAGAGTCCGCTCCATTTTTTATTAAATGCAAAACCCTTTCTTTGAAAAATTTTTAATGGTTTATATTGTTAACATATTTTGTGCAAAAAATCAACCTTTTTCTGCAATAATACTCAGCATCCCGTCATGTATAATGCCGTTGCTCGCAACAACATTCTTTTTGTAAATTGAGAAGTTATCGCCTTTTAAATCAGTTATCTTACCGCCAGCCTCTTCAACAATCAGTGCCCCTGCTGCCATGTCCCACGGCGAAAGATTCATCTCCCAGAAGCCGTCAAACCTTCCCATTGCAGTGTAGCAGAAATCTAATGCAGCAGAGCCGTCTCTTCTCACACCCTGTGCCATAAGGCTGAACTTGCAGAAATGAACAAGGTTGTTATTCTTTGTAACACGCACATTATATGCAAAGCCTGTTGACAGGAGGCTACTAATGAGTTTATCTGTCTTTGATACATGGATGTGTTTATTATTCATAAAAGCGCCTTTGCCTTTTTCTGCATAAAAAAGCTCATTTCTAAACGGGTCATACACAAGCCCTATCATTATCACACCTTCAATCTCAAGCGCAATAGAGATGCACACAACAGGATAGCCATGCGCATAATTGGTTGTGCCGTCAAGAGGGTCTATAATCCATTTGTATTTAGATGAGTTGTATTTCTCCTTGCTTTCTTCAGCAAGTATTTCATGATGCGGAAATTTCTTTAGGATTATATCTATGATAGTTTTTTCAGAGAGTTTGTCTATCTCTGTAACAAGATTAACTATTCCCTTGTAGTCAATCTGTTTAACCTTTCCAAGGTTTTTTGTTAATATCTTTCCTGCCTTTTCTGCTGCTGTAAGTGCAACCTTTTTAAATTCTTTCATTATGCCTCCGTCCTCGTTTTTTGTCATTCCGCACTCTCTCTTGTCATTCCGCATCCCGTATCAAGTACGGGGCAGGCTTGATGTGAAATCCAGAAATTCCCGTGAAAATGGGAAGGCTATGGATTCCTGCCAGAAACACGCAGGAATGACATACTTACAATAATGTCATTCCCGCAGCGTTTTTGAGCGGGAATCCAGCCTGCCCCTGAATGTTTCTGTCAGGGGTGCAAGACTGGATTCCTGTCAGAGGCACGCAGAAATAACACTGATACAGTATAGCATAAAATACATACAGCAGATTATTAAAAAATCACTTGACAAAAGGAAGGGGGGGAGAGTATATAATGGAGACAAAAATAGAACACAGAAGTCATGAATCAATATAACCTCTAACTGCTGCAAGGGAGGCATTTATGCAGTCCTTTGTGAAAAAGATGTTCTACTTATCAATTCTGCTTATTTCCTGCCTCACTTTTTTTATCAGTGAAACATTTGCTGATACTTTATTAGATGGTGTAGAAATAGAGAGTGGTTATAGAAATTACAATGTACATAGGAATGATAAAAATGCAACAGTATGGGTAGGATTTGTTGAGGA
>JAHFEP010000131.1 GCA_023248415.1 Nitrospirota bacterium | reverse complement strand
GAAAACCCAAATTATTTAAGCATGATTGAAAAAAAGTTTGGCGAAGATGTTAAGCAGCATATTCAGGAAATGACAAAAACAAGACTAAAAAGAAAGCTACTCTAAAATTAACCCCATATCTTGCCGTGCTTTACATTTCCACCTCATCAATTCAGACAAAAGATAGCCTTGCGGCGACACAGCATTAGAGAAACTGCTAAAATGTTTTATTATGGTAAACAGTGTTATTTCAGACGCAATCCAGTAAGTATTAATAGAAAAGCAATGGGAGTTTTTCTGCATATATGATAAACTTTTCTATACTACTGCCAACAAGGAGGCGTCCCTCGCTTGTCTATAAACTGTTTGAGAGTATAGTTAAGACTACTCATGACATCCAGTCTGTAGAAATAGTTCTATACATGGATGCAGATGATACTGCAAGCCATAATATAGATATGCCTGCACTTAAGATTGTTAAAATAATAAAGCCGCCAGGCAATTCTATGGGAATGATGTTTAAAGAATGTTATAAAAAGAGCAGCGGACGTTATATTATACTAATGAACGATGATGTAGTATTTAGTTCTGTGGGGTGGGATAAAGCTGTTGTTAATGCGTTTTCTAAATTTTCGGATGATATTGTCTTTGTTTATGGAAATGATTTGGATCAAGGCGAGAGGTCTCCAACAATTCCAATTTTATCTCGCAAGGCATGCGAACTTATGGGAGGGATATGCCCGGAGGGTTATTTGAATCTTCATATAGAATCACACCTGCTTGATACCTTTAAACAGCTTAAACGTTTCGGCCATGATAGAATTGTCTATCTCAATGATGTAATATTTGAGCATTTGCACTATACTGTAGGCAAATCCAAGCATGATAATACATATATAAAGAAGGATCCAGGTTTTGATGACAGATTGTTTATTGCATTAGATGGTGACCGAAGATTTACAGCTATGAAACTGGCAAAGTCTATTGAAGGATGTAAGAATGGTTTGATAGGGTCATCTGAAAAAAATATCAATAAGCAGTGGATAAGCGATGAAAGGCCTAATCCTGTCATTTCAGTAGTGGTCCCGGTTTTTTATGACAATATAAAGATTTTTGTTCCATGTCTCGATGCAATCATAAATGAAAGTAATGGGAAAACACCCTTTGAAGTGATAATAGTAGGTGTTGGTTCAAACGATAAGATAAATACTTACCTTCTAAATCTGGTTCTGTTAGGAAAAATAAGGATTGTCTATAGCAGAGAAGAATCTAATTTTGCCATACTTTGTAATCAAGGTGCAAAAGAAAGTAAAGGAGATTATATTGTATTTCTAAAAGGTGGAAATGTTCCTGAATCCGGCTGGATTGATGCATTGGTGGCAGCAGCTAAGATGAATAATGAAATTGCAGTAGTTGGCTGCAAGCTGCTTAATCATCGGAATGGGAGGATACAACACGCTGGTATATGCTTTTTTGACGATAGAGGAAGACTTAAAAGTACATATATTTATAGAGGATTCAATGCAGATAATCCTTTTGTAAACCGATTGAGAGAATTCCAGGCAATCAGCAGTGATTGTATGCTTGTAAAAAAGGATGTGTTTTTGAACGTAGGTGGTTTTGACGAAAATCTACATGATGGTGAGGATATTGACCTCTGTCTTAGAATACGGGAACAGGGAATGAAGGTTATTTATACACCTGAACCAATTCTTTACCACTATCAAGATGTATCGTTTGGAGAAGGAAATAATTATTCACACAATTCATTTGTTTTACCATCAAAATGGGCAGAAAGAATAAAATTTGACTTAGATAGATTTCTACAAGAGGATGGTTTTTCTCCTCATAAAAAAGATAATGCAATTTATATATCCATGGATAAAGAGACTATAACTTATGATTGATAGGTCATTTCTTCCTCCGCATTACATTTTTCCTTCCCTATATCTTCCTCCTTCCGCCTGCTTGCCGACAGGCAAGGAGGACTAACCTGTTAGTTGTTCCGAATTTTGTCAAACCCTACAAGGAAGAGCAGTACCCACTCAGTTTTCAGGTTTTCCATTTCCCACGTCAATTTTTTTCTTGACAGAAGCCATCTCTCATGGTATGTTCAATTCATGAACGATGGCCACACTTCTGATGATGTATCCCTTAAACTTCTTGATGAATTAATGCGTGAGCCCATGATTACCCAGAGGGCATTAGCTGCTCGTCTTGGGATTGCGCTTGGGCTGGTAAATGCCTATGTAAGAAGACTCTACAAAAAGGGGCATATAAAGGTTAAAAATCTTCCTAAAAAGAGAATCAAATATATCATTACACCAAAGGGTTTTACAGAAAAGGTTAGGCTTACATATAATTATATGTATCGTTCCATGAATTATTTCAGAGAAGTAAGGCAGAAAATTGAATATACATATGTAAAAATGCAGGCTGCTGGTGTTAAAAATATACTTTTATGGGGTGATGGTGAAATTGCTGAAATGTGTTTTATCTCTACCCGTGGACTCCCTCTTGAAGTTATTGGAATTGTGGGTAAGAAAAAAATAGAGAATGGTTTTTTTAACCAGCATATTTATACAAAAGATGATATAGACAGTATAGATTACGATGCCATACTGGTTTCATCCATGGATGAAAAGATAATTAATACAATAAATCAATCCGATATAAGTTCTGATAAAATTTATTACTTATGGAGGTTATAAGCTTATCTAACATTTCAAACCTATGCTGGTATGCTATCCATGTGAAATCAAGACACGAGTTTAAGGTATGGGAAAGATTAGTAAAGGCTGGGATAGAAGCATTTTTACCTGTAGTAGAAAGGCTTAGCAGATGGAGGGACAGGAAGAAGGTTATTGGCTTTCCTCTTTTTCCGGGTTATCTCTTTGTTTATATAAATAGAAATTCTCAAGATAGATTAACTATTTTAAAAACAAAGGGTGTTGTTAGATTTCTTGGTTCATATAGCAAGCCGGAACCGATTCCGGAAGAACAGATAATTTCGTTGAAGAGGCTTGTTGAAAATAAAAAATCCATGGACCCTTATCCTTATTTAAAAGAAGGTCAAATAGTGAGAATAAAAAGTGGCCCACTTGCTGGAGTAGAAGGTATTCTTACTGAAAAGGTTGGACAACATTTACTTGTACTTTCTATAGACATTCTCCAGCGCGGGGTAGCCGTAAAGATTGAAGCACCAGAAGTTGAAGTAATTTAGTCTTAGAACTTGAACTAAGTTTATTCCCTGTAAGTTGCTTCTAAATAACAAAATTTAGATGTAACTGAGAGGGCAGAGCAGTGTGTAAAGAATGGAAAAATCTGGCTTAATAGATAAAATAAAATCAAAAAAGGCAACCATAGGTATCATTGGACTTGGTTATGTGGGGTTGCCACTTGTAATTGAATTTTGTAAAGCCGGTTTCAGCGTAACAGGTTTTGATGTTGATAATGAGAAAGTAGCGAAGCTCAAACATGGTGAGAGTTATATCAAGCATATTGATTCAAAACTCATTTCTAAGAATATAAGCCACTTTTTCCCGACTTCCGATTTTTCAAAACTCTCTGAAATAGATTGTATTATTATCTGTGTGCCGACACCGCTTAACAAAAATAGAGAACCAGATATGACATATATTTACAGCACAACAAAGACAATTGCTCAACACCTTCAAAAAGGTCAGCTTATTGTCCTTGAATCCACGACATATCCGGGAACTACCGATGAGGATATGAAGGTCATACTTGAAGAGAAAGGATTAAAGGCAGGAGACGACTTCTTTCTCGCATATTCTCCTGAAAGAGAAGATCCAAATAGAAAAGATTTTTCAACTTCTACAATTCCAAAAGTAATAAGTGGTTATACAGAGAAATGCCTTGCTGTTACTAAAGCCCTTTATGACTCTATAGTTGTAAAGACTGTTTCTGTATCATCAACAAGGGCTGCTGAGGCAACAAAGCTTCTTGAGAATATCTACAGGGCAGTTAACATAGCCATGGTAAATGAACTTAAGATGCTCTTTGACAGAATGGGAATAGATATCTGGGAAATAATAGAGGCAGCTAAGTCAAAGCCATTTGGCTTTGAAGCATTCTATCCAGGGCCAGGGCTTGGCGGACACTGCATTCCCATTGATCCATTTTATTTAACATGGAAGGCGAGAGAATATGATTTTGCTACCCGTTTTATAGAGCTTGCTGGCGAGATAAATACAAATATGCCATACTATGTGATCCAAAAGTTAGGATTGATTCTAAATAGGACAGGTAAATCACTGAATGGTTCAAAAATCCTTGTGTTGGGTATGGCATATAAGAAGGATGTAGATGACCAGAGGGAATCACCTTCTTTGAAGATAATCCAACTATTGAAACAGAGTGGTGCAGAGGTGCAATACAATGATCCATATGTTCCGTTATGCGGAGGCCACCGACACTATTCAGATATTGATATGTATTCTATTGAGCTTTCAAAAGAGGTTTTGAGTGGTGCAGATATAACACTTCTTTTGACAGATCATTCGTTGTATGAATATGCTTTCATAGAGAAACATTCAAAGTGTATTGTAGACACAAGAAATGCATTTGAGAGAAATGGAATAAAAAGCGATAAGGTATATAAGGCATGAACAGGATATTAGTAACAGGGGCAGCAGGCTTTATAGGCTTTTATTTGTGTAAGAGACTGCTGGAGAGGGGTGATGTTGTAGTAGGAATTGACAAAACAGAGAATCTTGATGTTGTAGTAAACCTTGCTGCACAGGCAGGCGTAAGGTATTCTCTTATAAATCCCTATGCCTATATAGACAGTAATATTGTAGGCTTTACGAAAATCAGCCAGAATGCCCCGTTCTGTGAACGGGGATGAATGGCGCTTTTAAATCTATAACTAAAGTTGCTGGTTTTTGTGAGGCCGTAAAGCCCCACCCTGTGGGTGGGGATAGGTCTCACATGGCAACTTTAGTTTACTTATGACCGTCTTAGTAAGTGAAGATAAAGTGGTGTGCGGTGATACCCCAGTAGGTTACAGCAATGTAACTGAGAGAGCGGAGCAGTGTTCTAAAAAAAAATATCAAATAGTAATTCGAAAGATGCGCTTCATATTTTTTCCATTATATACCCTCTTTTATGTGTTCAATTTATGAAAAGACCTGCAGTCTTGGTTATTGGTACAGGTTCAGTCGGCTGCAGACACATAGAAAATCTTTTATCGCTTAATGTGGAAGTTTCCGCATTCAGATATCGCATCGATTTAAAAGATGAGTTAATTAAAAAATATGGCATAAAACTTTTTGATTCGCTCGATGAGGCAATAGCTGCAAAACATGATGCTGTAGTAGTTGCTAACCGTCCTGACCAGCATATTTCTGCCGCCCTGTTAGGAGCACAAAGAGGGATGCATTTATTTATAGAAAAACCTCTTTCACATACTCTGGAAGGGGTTCAGGAGTTGAAGGAAATTATAGACTCAAAAAGGCTTATTGTTGAAATCGGCTGCATGATGCGATTTCATCCTAATATCATAAAAATCCGTCAAATACTGTCGGACGGTTTGATAGGTACACCCTATTTAGCCACTTCCTGTGTAGGACAATTTTTACCTGAATGGAGACCGAACCAGGATTACAGATATTCCTACAGTGCAAAATCAGGATATGGTGGTGGAGTATTATTTGACTTGATTCATGAATTAGATTATCTTTACTGGTGTTTTGGACCTGTATCAGATGTTTCAGCCTTTCTTGATCATATTTCTGATCTGGAGATAGAAACAGAAGATATTGCCCAGATACTCCTTCGTTTTAAAAATGGGTTCGTCGCTCAGGTTGAGTTGGACTATTTGAGTCCCTTTTATCGCAGGACATGCGAACTCGTCGGAAGCAATGGGATTATAAGATGGGATTATAATTCTGGTGAAGTGATATTAAAGACACGTGGGAAATCAAAAACCAAGATATTTACACAACCAGCCGCTTTTGATAGAAATGTCATGTTTGTTGACCATATGAAACATTTTTTAAATATTATACAGGATGGCGGCAAGCCTGCTATCAGTCTTAGTGACGGAATTGAAGTGCTCAGGATAGCTTTAGCGGCTCATAAGTCCTCAAAGGACAGGAGAGTGGTTAGGCTATCTGAGATTATAGGTGAGGTTTAATGAAAAAAGGTTCAGGCATTATTCTTGGGATTATTCCTGCGAGGGGTGGGTCAAAGGGAGTAAAAGATAAAAATATTCGTCCATTACTCGGCAAGCCTCTTATTGCATATTCTATTGAATGTGGCCTATCCTGTCCTTCCGTTGATCGTCTGATTGTGTCCACTGATAGCGAGAGGATTGCGGATATTTCAAAAAGATATGGAGCGGAGGTTCCATTTATCCGCCCCTCCGAACTTGCAAGGGATGATACACCCATGATGCCTGTCCTTGAGCATGCTATCAATGAATGTGAATCTTTATATAAGTTGCCTATTGAGTGTATTGTACTGCTTGATGCAACAAGTCCTTTGAGATATGTAGTGGATGTGGAAAACTGTGTCAAGATTTTTAAAAATGGTGATTGTGATGCTGTTATTTCAGTAATTCCATCAAGAAGGAACCCATATTTTAATATGGTTGTAAGCGAAAATAATTATATAAGGATTGCTATAGAGCCTGAAATGCCTATTACGAGAAGGCAGGACTGCCCACCTGTGTACGATTTAAATAACTCTATCTGGGTCTTTTCAAGAAAGGCTATTCTGGAAGATAAGCAAAGAATCCCTAAGAGGTCAAAGCTGTATTTAATGGATGAATTCAGCTCAGTTGATGTGGATAGAGAGGTAGATTTTAAAATCTTAGAGACCTTGATGAAAGAGCAAAATGTTTGATATTAAGTTTTTCCAGAATACCTTTCATTTGAAAAAAAAGATAACAGCACATCAATGGAGTGCTAAAAATTATTCAGAATTGTTTTTAAAATTTGAGCAGGAACGCAACCTTAAGCCATACTTATTTAATATTGAGACAACAAACAAATGTAATATGACATGTGTGATGTGCCCACGAACTACTGAGATGAGTCGGAAAATTGAGGATATGAACAAAAAGGTATTTAACAGGGTTGCGGAGCAGATTTTTCCACATAAGAAAACAGAATTTGACAAATGGGTCCACTTTGTCAGGAAAGAAATTGGCATGGATGTTAAAGATCGCGGCGAAAACCCTTTTTATTTCTTTATAAGTTCCAAGGCTGTTACAATGCATGGATTTGGCGAACCACTCTTTGACCCTCTTTTGAAAGAAAGAATAGAAAACTTCTCAGCAAAGGGTATGCTCACATATTTTTCCTGTAACCCCTCAAATATTAATCTTAAGAAGATTGAAGGATTGTTTAAGGCTGGTTTAAAGTATATTAAATTTTCAATTGACAGCATAAGCGATGAAAAGCTGAAAGAGATTCGCGGGCGCCGTGCAGATTTTAGCCAGGCGTATGATAAAATACTCGGTGTGCTTGACCTGAAAGAGAAAGGCAGCTATCCTGTTACCATTGTTATATGTATGATCAAACTTAATAGAGATGTAGACAAGGAAGCAGAAGAGTTTTTTAAAATCTGGAGGGGTAAGGATGTATATGCATATATTAAAAGTCTCGATAATCAATGGTACTTTAAAAATGAAAAAAGTGAACAGGCAAAATCTCATTACGAGTCGCAGTACTGTGAATTTCCATGGACTTCTCTTACTGTAATGGTTGATGGCACAGTAGTTCCTTGCACTCAGGATTTTAATTGCGAGATGCCAATGGGGAGTGTTATGGATAAATCTCTGGAAGAGATCTGGAATTCAGAAGAATATAGAGAATTTAGAATGATGCACATTACAGGAAAATTCCCAAGAAATTATAGATGCAAAGACCGCTGTGACTTAAAAATAGTTGCTGATTATCTGCAGGATTAATAGTGAAGATGACGCTGCTGGGCTGCCAGACCAAAAATAGCATTGACGA
>JAHFEP010000016.1:17890-24008 GCA_023248415.1 Nitrospirota bacterium | reverse complement strand
CTGTTTACTAACAATCCTTGACAGAGGGCAGAAAGTGTGATTAAATCTTGTTTAAACCAGAAAGGAGGCTTTATGAAACACGGTAAGAAAAATATAGTTTTTGGTTTCATCTACCTCATCTTCACTCTTCTCCTTGGAATAGTTATTAGTTTTAAACTGCAAGGCGACCAGTCCTTTGCAAAAGAGCCCTTTGCATTTCCACGCGTAATCATGAGGGCTGCGCATGCGCACGGAAACCTTGAGTCTGTCCTGAATATAATTATAGGCCTTATAATTGACAGACTAAAGGTTTCTGATACCCTGAAAAAGACAATAAGCATCCTCGCAATCTTTGGCGCAATACTGCATTCAGGAATGCTGCTTATTTTGCCTTTGATTCCGATTTCAGGAAAACTCGCACCCATAGGCGCTATTACACTTGTGGTAACAATGGCGCTAATGGCATACAGCGTTTCTAAAGGCATGGAAGGAAAATAAAAAAGGTAATCATGCCTTTGCTCGGCGCACACATGTCAATTGAAGGGGGCATTTTTAATGCCCCCCTTCGCGGAAAAGAAGCCGGCTGCGATGTCATCCAGATTTTTACAAAGAACAACAATCAATGGAAATCAAAAGCCCTCTCAGACAAAGAGATAACAGCCTTTAAAGAAAATCTGGATAAAACTGGCATAAAGGCAGTTGCCTCACATGATGCCTATCTGATTAATCTTGCAAGTCCGAATAAAGATGTTTACAAAAAATCATTAACAGCCTTTTATGATGAAATGAACAGGGCAGAGGAGCTCGGCCTGCCATATCTTGTCTTCCACCCAGGCGCTCATCTTGGAGAAGGTGAAGATATCGGCATAAAGAGGATTGCTGATTCAATAAATCTGCTTCAATCAAAAAAAGCTAAAACAAATCTCACCCTCCTTCTTGAAGCAACAGCAGGCCAGGGAACGAATTTGGGCTACAGGTTTGAACAGCTTGCTGACATAATTAATTTGATTGAGCAAAAGGAAAAGATTGGCGCCTGCATTGATACATGCCACATCTTTGCAGCAGGATACGATATCTCAACTAAAGATGGCTACACAAAGACATTTGAGGAGTTTGATAAGATAATTGGCCTGAAAAGGCTGAAGCTCTTTCATCTTAATGACTCAAAGAAAGGATTAGCAAGCCGTGTGGACAGGCACGAACATATCGGCAAGGGCATGCTCGGCCTTAATGCCTTTAAGATGCTCTTAAATGACAAAAGATTCCAAAACATTCCGATGATATTAGAAACACCAAAGGAAAAAGATATGAAAGAAGATAAAAAGAATCTTAAGATTTTAAGATCTCTGATTGGCAGGTAAAATATGCTGGGGTAAAAGGCATGGAACTATTTTATATCAAAACCCGTTTCTTTTATAACGGATTTTATCTCTTCAAGATGCTGAAGCCCCTTTGCCTCAACAGTAATCCTGAGCATAGCCCTGCCTATTAGAACATCAGCAAGCCTGTCATTGACAAGATTAATTATATTAGCGCCATGAGCAGCTACTATCCCTGTAAGTTTATGCAGGCTTCCGGGCACATCATCCACAACAATACTAAAGATGCCTATCCTGCCGTTTGAGACAAGGCCTTTATTGATTATCCTGTCAACAAGCGTAAAGTCAATATTCCCTCCGCTCACAACAAGGACAATCTTTTTGCCTTTAAACCTATCCCTCTGCTCAATCAAGGCAGCAAGTGTAACAGCGCCTGCGCCTTCTACAACCAACTTCTTTCTTTCAAGAAAATGGAGGATAGCAACTGCAATAGACTCCTCTGGCACCTTTAAAATATCATCAACATATTTATTGATAATCTCAAAGTTCTTTTCACCAATCTTCCCAACTGCAATCCCGTCAGCAATTGTCGGCTGAGGAGGCGTTTCTATTATCTTCTTAGAGATAAACGATTCGTATGCAGATGTTGCTGATACAGTTTGGACACCAATAACCTCTGTCTTTGGCAAAAGGCTTTTAACAGCAACAGCAATGCCAGAGATAAGTCCGCCTCCGCCAACAGGCGCTAATATAGCATCAACATCCTTTATTTCGTCAAGTATCTCAATGCCAACTGTGCCCTGGCCTGCTATTATATCCTCATCATCAAAGGCATGGATAAAGGTATAATCCTTTTGTGACATTGCATAATTTAGCGCCTCTTTAAAATTCTCGCCATGAAGAATAACCTCTGCGCCATATCCTCTTGTTGCCTCCTGCTTAACAATAGACGCTGTTATGGGCATGACTATCTTTGCCTTAAGACCAAGTGTCTTAGCTGCAAAGGCAACACCCTGTGAATGATTGCCCATTGACGCAGCAATAACCTTATCGCTTTTTAATTTTATTAGTTTATTAAATGCGCCCCTTACCTTAAATGAACCTGTCTTTTGAAGGTTTTCTACCTTAAGAAAAACATCGCAGCCAAACATTTTGCTGAAGGAATTTGAATATATTAGAGGGGTTTTATGGATATATGAAGAGATTGATTTTAATGATTCCTGAATAGAGGAGAAGGCAAGCATACTATGAATAAATCATAAAAAGGCAAAAATGTCCACAAAAAAAAGGATAAGTCAAGAGAAGTGAATTTTCGTCATTCCCACTTTCGTGGGAATGACAATAATAGAAATCTAAAAGATATGCCTTACTTCAATGCCTCATAAACCTTGCCAACCATCTTGGCAGATGGCGCCAGCGTCTTGTCGCCCTCTTCCTTCCATTTTGCAGGGCAACCTTCATTGGTATGTTTTGCAAGATGGAGATTTGCCTTGAACTTCCTCATCAGCTCATCAATATTCCTGCCCATGTTGTAATAATTGACCTCTGAATTAAGCAGCTTGCCATCAGGACTTATTATGAAAGTGCCCCTCAAGTCAAGGCCTGTATTTTCATCATATACGCCAAACATCCTTGAGAGCTTTCCAGTTGGGTCAGAGCCCATTGGATATTTTACCTTTTCAAGGAGCTTCTCATCCCTCTGCCATGCAAGATGGACAAACTTTGTATCTGTGCTCACTGTTATAACCTCTGCGCCCATCTTCTTGAAACCATCGTACTGCTCTGCCAGAGCAGCAAATTCTGTTGCTCAGACAAAGGTAAAATCAGCAGGATAAAAAAACAGTATTGTCCATTTCTTGTCTGCCTTAAACGTTGAAAGGCTTATTTCACCAAAATCTCCCTTTGACGGCTCAAATGTCTCAACCTTAAAATCCGGAACATTATCACCTACTCTTAAAAACTCGCTCATAATTCATACCTCCTTTTAAAAATTTATTTATTAATTTTCCTTTCCTTCGCACTCCCTGCATAGGCCGTGAAAATCTATATGCCAGCTCATTATCTTAAAGTCTCTGATGCTCACCTTAGGCATGTTCAATTTCATTTGATTTTCAGAGACATCGCTAACCTTCCCGCATCTTATACATATAATATGATGGTGCGATGTTGTATCAGGATCAAAGCGCTTTTTATAAGGGTCTATCGTCAGCTCAAAAATCATCCCTTTTTTCTTCAATGCCTCAATGGTGTTATAAACCGTTGCAAAGGACATCGTGGAAAATCTCTTTGAAACTGCCTTAAAAATCTCCTCTGCAGATGGATGGCTCTTATTTCCATCAAGATAATCAAGTATAGCCAATCTTTGAGGTGTAAGCTTTAAACCTGTTTCTCTGTATTTATGCATAATCTCTTTAGAATTATTATCATATTAGAATGATTCTTGTCAAGAAAAATCTAACTTCTCTTGACTGTTAAATTATATTTGATATAATTTAAGTAAATTCTTTTTACAAGAAAGGAAATACTATGCCAATACAATGGACTGAAGACCTGTCAGTAGGCAGCGAAGAAATTGATAATCAGCACAAGGAGTTGTTTAACAGGATAAATCAACTGCTTGATGCCTGTAATAAAGGCGAGGGCAAGGAGATTGCGTATAAAATGTTTAATTTTTTAGAAGACTATATAGTAATTCATTTTACTGCAGAAGAAAATTTGCAGAAGAGATATAACTATCCTGATTATGAAACCCATAAATCACTTCATTTAAAGTTTATTAAAGATTTTTCTGCTTTAAAAAAGAGGTTTGAAGCAGAAGGCCCTACCCTTCCTATTGTGCTGCAAATTAATCGCATAGTTGTTGACTGGTTGATAAACCATATTAAAAAGGTAGATAAGGCATTGGGAGAGTTTATAAAAACAAAGATGTAGCCTCTCCTGTTTACTCGCTTCAATAATCCGTGTAATATATTGAATCGTGCTTGGAAATTGACTTTTCTTTAATAATGGTGCTAATATCTACTCATGGATAAGGGAAAAGAACAGAAACAGCTCCCCTTTGTCTGGATTGCCTTTTCATTGCTTTTAGCCCTTCTTATTATCAACTTTTATATCTTCTCTGCTGCACCTGCCGAACGTATTTCCTACAGTGAATTTAAAAAAATGGTTGAAGAAAAGAAGTTTGAAGAGGTTTTCATAGAACCAAATCTTGTTAGAGGGATTATAAAGGAAAAGGATAAAATAAAAGAGGTCAAGGCAGTAAAGGTTGATGACCCTGATTTGATTAAGCTCTTGGAAAAAAATAACATAAAGTTCTCTGGGAAAGAGGCGGATACATGGCTCAGGGATTTGCTTCTTGCATGGGTGATTCCAATAATTATTCTTGTTTTAGTCTGGAGATTTTTATTTAGCAGGCTTAGCGCTGGCCCTGGTGTAATGGCAGTTGGCAAGAGCAGGGCAACTGTATATATAGAAAAGGATACAGGCGTTACCTTTAATGATGTAGCAGGTGTTGATGAGGCAAAGGAGGAGCTAAAAGAGGTAATAGATTTCTTACAGCATCCTGATAAATATCTAAGGCTCGGCGGCAAGATACCAAAGGGTGTCCTGCTTGTAGGGCCCACAGGCACAGGCAAGACACTCCTTGCAAAGGCAGTTGCAGGCGAGGCAAAAGTTCCTTTCTTTAGCATGAGCGGCTCTGAGTTTGTAGAGATGTTTGTTGGTGTTGGCGCTGCAAGGGTAAGAGATTTGTTTGCACAGGCAGAGCAAAAGGCGCCGTGCATTATTTTTATTGACGAGATTGATGCGCTCGGCAAGGCAAGGATTGCAGCGCCTATTGGAGGAGGCTATGAAGAAAGGGAGCATACACTTCAGCAATTGCTTGTTGAGATGGATGGATTTGATACCAAAAAAGGTATTATAATAATGGCAGCAACAAACAGACCTGAGATACTTGACCCTGCTTTGTTAAGACCAGGAAGATTTGACAGGCATATCCTTGTTGACAGGCCTGATATAAAAGGCAGGGAAGATATATTAAAGATACACTCAAAGAATGTAAAGCTATCTAAAGATGTAGATTTAAAATTAATTGCAGCAAGGACGCCTGGTTTTGCAGGCGCTGACTTGGCAAATGTTGTAAATGAGGCAGCAATCCTTGCAGCAAGAAAGAATAAAAATTCAGTAGAGCTTTCTGATTTTGAAGAGGCAATCAACAGGGCCATTGCAGGCCTTGAGAAAAAGAAGAAGGTGATAAGCAAAAAAGAGCAGGAGATTATTGCCTATCACGAATCCGGCCATGCAATAGTTGCAGAGAGCGTGCCTCATGCAGATAAGGTTCACAGGGTATCCATAATACCAAGGGGCATTGCAGCGCTCGGCTATACGCTGCAACTGCCAACAGAGGACAGGTATCTTCTTACAAGAGCAGAGTTATTGGACAGGCTTGCAGTGCTTCTTGGCGGCAGGGTTGCTGAAGAGATTATCTTTAATGAAATCTCAACAGGCGCACAGAATGACCTTGAACGGGCAACATCCATTGCAAGGAGCATGGTTATTGAATATGGGATGAGCGAAAAACTTGGGCCTGTAGCATTTGAAACTGGAAAGAAGCCCTTATTTCTTGACATAGGATATACGCCGACATTAGAATTCAGCGAAGAGACATCAAGGCTTATTGATGAAGAGGTAAAAAGGATTATAAATGAGACACACAGCAGGGTGAGAAAGATTTTAAAGGAGAAAAAGGATAAGCTCGTGACCCTTGGAAAACTGCTTATTGAAAAAGAGGTTATTGAGGGAGACGAGTTGAGAAAAATCCT
>JAHFEP010000016.1:10848-17790 GCA_023248415.1 Nitrospirota bacterium | reverse complement strand
CTTTATGTTATATGTCTTTTGTAATGACTTGATGAACATCTCTTCGCTCACCCTTATGCCTATTTCACAGAGACCCTTTTCAGTTGCAGCAAGATGGATTTTGCCGATAGGAGAATTAAAGGAGGTAAAAAAGAGTTTAGTTAGCATCTTATCTCTATTTTATAGAAATAGAATAAATATGCAAGGTTTTTTTTTAAATCACTCACACTCCTTCTTCTTCACATTTTTATACACCTTTGCCCTTCCATTCCATGAAACAGAGATTTTATGATATTCATCCTTATCATTCTTTAGACATACCGAGCCTATCCTGTTCTTCAATGGAAGCCCGCTTCCATCATACCCAAAGGCTGATGTCCCTAAGCTGAAAGAGGCTTTTACTATTGTAACACCCTTAGCCATCTGTCCAGCAGTGATTGCATCTTCAGCATCCTCTCTCTGATAGTTCTCATTATCATCCATAAAGATATTATATGTATTTTCAAGTTTATTAAAAGAAACAACACAAGCCTTATTCCTTGCAATTGCAACTGACCTTGCCAGATTTATTTTAGACACAATCTCCCTTGTAAAATCATTCAGCCTTAGATGTGGTATTGTATTTGCCATTGATGATACAGCAAGGGTTATGATAATACCTGCTATTGCTAAAACAACCAATAACTCAATAATTGTAAAACCTTTTTTATCTAACATGGCGGGCCTCCTTGTGATTGAGTTATACTGTTTGTCAATATAAGCAAAAGGTATGCCACAAAATTCTGATGGAAATTAACAACAAATAGCTTGGAAAAAACAAGGCCTTTGAGGATTGAACTATCTGTATCCTTTAATATAGGGAACAAAAGAATATCTTTTTAGATACACGAGAAAAACTTTTGGATACACCACAGGTTTATTAGTATTGGAAAGATAAGATTATTTTTTATACAGTAACAGCCATGGCATATTACTACTTACCTGAAATAAATCTCTCAAGAAAGTTTGTATAAAAGATGCCCCTGTTAAAGTCAGGGTCGTTTAAGACCTTTTTGTGAAATGGTATGGTTGTCTTGATGCCCTCAATTATATACTCATCAAGCGCGCGCTTCATTCTTACTATTGCCTCTTCCCTGCTGCCTGCATGAACAATGAGCTTTGCAATCATTGAATCATAATATGGCGGCACAGTGTAGTTTGCATAGACTGCTGAATCAACCCTGACACCAAGCCCCCCTGGCGGATGATATGCAGTTATAAGACCGGGCGAGGGTGAAAATTTCTCAGGACACTCTGCATTTATCCTGCACTCAATACTGTGCCCATTTATTGTTATGTCTTCCTGCTTGAACAACAGGGGCATGCCTGCAGCAATCTTTATCTGCTCGCTTACAATATCTATTCCAGTAACCATCTCAGTTATTGGATGTTCAACTTGTATGCGGGTATTCATCTCCATAAAATAGAAATTACCGCTTTTATCCAATAAAAATTCTATTGTCCCTGCATTTTTATATCCCACTGCCTTTGCAGCCTTAACAGCAATCTCACCCATCCTTTTTCTAAGCTCATGCGAAACTGCCGGCGACGGTGTCTCTTCAATAAGTTTCTGATGCCGCCTCTGTATTGAGCAGTCCCTTTCGCCAAGATATAATGTGTTTCCATGTTCATCTGCAAGAATCTGAACCTCAATATGTCTCGGCTCAATAAAGAATTTCTCAATATATACCTCATTGCTGCCAAAGGCTGAATGTGCCTCTGCCTGAGCCATTAGAAAGGAGTTGACAAGGTCATTTTCATTATGCACAACCCTCATGCCCCTTCCGCCGCCTCCAGCAACAGCCTTTACAATAACAGGATAGCCTATATCCCTGGCAGATTTTATGGCATCATCCTCTGTAGGAACAACTCCATCGCTTCCTGGCAGCACAGGCACACCAGCCTTAATCATTGTCTCCTTTGCCTTTGCCTTGTCGCCCATTAAAGCAATGCTTTCCGGCGACGGACCGATAAACTTGATGCCTGTTGAGCCGCACACCTCTGCAAAATTTGCATTCTCAGCAAGAAAACCATAGCCCGGATGTATTGCCTCTGAATCTGTTATCTCTGCAGCGCTGATTATATTGGGGACATTTCTATAGCTTAATGAGCCGTCTGCAGGTCCAACACATATATGTTCATCTGCAAAACGGACATGAAGAGAATGTTCATCTGCCTTAGAATGAATGGCAACGGCCTTTATCCCAAGCTCTTTACAAGCCCTTATTATGCGGAGGGCAATCTCTCCTCTATTTGCAATCAATATCTTTTTAAACATTATAAATCCTCAACAGGCTCAACCTTGAAGAGCGCCTCTCCGTATTCAATAGGACTGCCGTTCTCCACAAGGGCAGCGACAATCTTGCCATTAAGCTCTGCCTCAATCTCATTCATGAGCTTCATTGCCTCAACAAGACATAGTACCTGCCCTTTTTTAATAATATCACCGACCTCTACATAGGGCTTTGCATCAGGCGCAGGGGCCCTGTAAAAGGTGCCAACAATAGGAGACGTAACAGTTACCAGTCCTTTCTCTTCAACAGCATGTGAAGCAGCCTTTTCTTCTGCTGCACCTGTAATCTCTTTCTCTACTGTCTGCGGTGAAGATATCTGCGCCTTCTCAGCAGAAACAGGCTGGCTTAACAATGAATGTCCCTTCTTAAGCTTTACCTTTACACCGCCCTTTTCAATCTCAAGCTCTGCTATATCAGTATTTTTCATCAGGTCAATCAATTCTTTTAGTTCCTTGATATTCATCATCTGCTCCTAAATATGTTATTTAACCCTTTCTATATACTCCCCTGTTCTCGTATCTACCTTTATTATTTCACCTTCATTCATATAAAGCGGCACCTTTATTACTGCCCCTGTCTCAAGGGTTGCATGCTTTGCGCCGCCTGTTGCAGTATCACCGCGGACTCCAGGGTCGGTCTTTACTATCTTAAGCTCAACAAATATCGGAACCTCAACACCAAGCGGTTTTTCATTGTAGAAAAGTATTTTAACATTCATATTTTCCTTTATATATTTTCTGCTTTCGCCGAGCTGCTCTTCTGTAAGGGATATCTGCTCATAATTTTTGTTGTCCATAAAATTATATTGGCCTTCAGATGCATAGAGATACTGCATCTCTTTTTCTTCTAAATTAGGCTCATCAAATTTCTCGCCTGAACGGAATGTCCTGTCAATAACACTGCCTGTCTTTATGCTCTTTAGCTTTGTTCTTACAAAGGCGCCGCCCTTACCCGGCTTAACATGCTGGAATTCAACAATTGCGTAAGGCTCCCCCTCAATCTCAATCTTCAATCCGTTTCTAAAATCGCTTGTAGACAACAAGTATGCTTCCTCCTTATATTCTAAAAATTAAAATCCAGATGACATTCGTAGGGTCAGATTTCTTTTGGAAGTGTAGTCAGTATCCTGCACCCTGTCTTTGTTACCAATACCATATCCTCTATTCTGACACCGCCCCATCCTGGTATATATATCCCAGGCTCTACTGTAAATACCATCCCTTCTTTTAATATATCCTCGCTCTTTGTTGATATTGCCGGCAATTCATGAACCATCAAACCAATACCATGCCCTGTGCCATGACCAAAATATTTACCAAAACCTGCCTTGTTTATCACCTTTCTTGCAGCAACATCAACATCTTTTGCTTTGACATCTGGTTTTATAAGATTAATTACCTCTGCCTGCGCATTAAAGACAGTCTGATAAATCTCTCTCTGCCTTCTATTTATATGCCTGCCAATAAAACTTGACCGCGTGATATCAGCATAATAACCTTTATACTCTGCGCCAAAATCTATTATCACTGAATCATTATTTCTTAAAAGTCTTTTGCCAGATACTGCATGAGGCAGGGCTGCCCTGTAACCTGATGCAACAATAGTCTCAAATGGCATCCTGTCACAGCCGTCACTCTTTATAGCATATTCTAATCTTAATGCAATCTCTTTTTCTGAAATACCTATTTTAATATTGGAACTTATCTTTTCATAAGCCTTTTCAGCCCTCTTTATTGCAATTCTTATATTCTCTATCTCAACAGGGCTCTTTATAACCCTTAACCCTTCAACTAAATTAAGAGTGGGGATAATTTTAATCTTTTTTAATTTTTTTGTCAACCTTTGGTATTGTTCAAGCGTAATATTCCTGCTTTCAATACCAAGGTGGGAAATCTTTTCTTTTCTTGCCAAGCTCTCTACTTCATCAATTATTGAGTTTTTATAAATAATTACCTTATAACCCCTTACCTCATCCTCTGCTGCTGTCTTATATCTAAAATCTGTAAAAAGATATCCTTTATCCTTTGTAATCAAAAGAAAGGCAGAGGAACCGCTGAAGTTAGTGAGGTACCTTATATTTTCCAGAGCAGTCAAGAAAATAGCGTCTATTTTGTTTTTTACAAGCCTCTCCCTAATATTTTTGAGGCATTCAATATTAAACTTCATTGGATTATTTTTTGACCTTTTTAGACAGGAGATTTTTTGCTGCCCTGAGCCCTAAAAGGTAACTGTCCTTGCCAAAACCAGAAATAACACCCTCTGATACCTCAGAGATATAAGAGTGATGCCTGAAGGCTTCTCTTTTATATATATTTGACAGATGGACCTCTATCACTGGCACACCAACAGCAGCAATTGCATCGCGCAAGGCTATGCTTGTATGCGTAAAGGCTGCTGGGTTAAATACTATTGCGTCATACTCTTCCATGGCTTCCTGAATCATTTGGATGAGCTCGCCTTCAAAATTGGACTGTTTTATTGTAATATCCATCCCCTCTTTTTTTGCAAACTCTATCAGCTCATTATTTATATCAAGGAGAGTGGTCTTGCCGTATATCTCTGGTTCCCTGAGGCCGAGCAGGTTTAGATTTGGTCCGTGTAGGACAAGTATCTTTAACATTATTATCCTCTTCCATTTGAGTTGAAGAACTAAACCTATAAAAATTCAAAAACAGAAACATTCTGGGGCAGGCTGGATTCCCGCTCTAAAGCTCCTTTTCTAACCTCGGCAGTTCCCTGCGGATAAGGAAACGACCCTTGCCGATATTTCCATCAGGCCTTATGGCAAAGATAATAAAATAGTCCTTATTAATGCCTTTCATCAATATTATTGCCTTATCTGTAATCACCACCAATTCCTTAACAGCGCCGAATTTTAATGAATCTGAAACCCTGTCTATATCCTTTAACACAGAGCTGTATTCTGCGCTGATAGATGCAAGGTCTATATTACGCTCAACAACCCGCTCTTCAACAACAATGCCGTCCATACCGACAATTGCTATTCCCATTGCATCCTTTTCCTCATCTGCTATCCGTTGTAATATCTCTGAAAATGTCATAATTGCGGCTGCTCTTTCTTTATATTCTCAAGCCAGCTCTGTAATCTCTGCACCTTTGCCTTTTGTTTACCCCCCTTAGCTGATTGAGGAGCCTCTTTTGGCGCCTCTGTCTTCTTCCCGGGTTCTTTAGGCATTTCAACTGCTGGCTTTGCAGAGATATGAGCCTTAGTTTTTAATGAAGCTGGTTCCGGAGGAGATAGCTCCTCTATCTCTATAACCTCAACATCTGTGCCGCCTTTTTCAACCACAACACCCGGAATAATCTCCTCAGTCTTTGGCTTTCCGCTTACAAACAGGCTTGAAAGTGTTACCGCATCCTCTAATTTCTGCTTTAATTCCTTGCTATCAGGTTTTTCTTTTAAAAGCCTGCGGTATATCTCAATTCCTTTTTCATAGAAACCCTGTTTTATGTATAATTCAGCCAATGTCTCTGTTGATAGTTCTTCTTCAGCCTTCTTTTCTGTTTTTACGGCCTTTTCTTCATAAATTGGTTCTCTAATAGGAACTGCCGTCTCAACAGAAAGTATCTCGCTTTCAGGCTCTTCAATGATTATCATATCTTCCTCAGATATAGCAACCTTTGGCGCCTCAGCCTCTTCAGGCTTCTTTTCAAATGAGGAGATGTCAAGGCTTGTAACCTCTGTCTCCTTCATCTTTGCCTCTTGTATTATCTCTTCATCAGACTGCAGCAGGTCTTTTGGAAAACTTATTAATTCTTCCTCGCCAATTTCATATACAGGCACTCCGGCCTCTGACTCTGAATCCTTTGCTGCTTTTGACTGTTCAACTACAGGCTTTAGTTTGATAAGCTTCTCTAACTCTTCATCCTTCTCTTCCTTCAGCTCATATATCTTTTCTTCCTCAGCAGGGATATTCATCTCTTCCTCTAAAACAGGCGGCTTCTCCTTCTCCTCTACTGGAATAGTCCATAAGCCCTCATCAGCCTTTTCATCTCTCTTTTCATCTTCAAAACGAATCTCTTCTCCAGCATCCTCTGGTATCTTAAACATCTCATTAGGCTCTTCAAGAATTGTTTCTTCAGGCTCAGGCATCTTTGCTTCTATTAGTTCAGGCTCTACTTGTTCTTTTGGAGCTGTTTTTATCACTACTCCTTCGGGTTTTTCCTCAATAACTGCCTCAATCTTTTCTGCAGCCGCAACAGACACCTTTTCTTCTTCCTTCTCAGGAGCTGCAGGAGGCTTTGGAGCAGGCCTGATGCCCTCTAATTGTTTCAGTATCCCCTTAATCTCCTCATCCTTTGGGTTTAAAAGCAGGATAGTATTGCAGCTCCTTATTGCATCTTCTATGTTGCCTAATGCCTTGTGTATCTCTACAAGCTTTTTATGTGCAAGGAGATTATCAGGGTTTACAGCAACAACCTTTTTAAACTCTTCTAAAGACTCTTTTATAAGCCCCTTCTTATGATACGCCTTTCCTAAGGCTACCTTTGCGCTTATATATGAAGGATGATGTTTTAGGCCGTCCTTTAATACAGTTATGGCCTCTTCAAACATTCCGCCCTTTAGATATTCCTCTGCAAGGGGGACAAAGAGCTTTGAACTCGGGTC
>JAHFEP010000016.1:0-10748 GCA_023248415.1 Nitrospirota bacterium | reverse complement strand
TTAGAATATCTCCTTTTTAGGCTGACTATCTTATCAAATATCCTATGGGCAGCCTCTTTTTTGGACATCTTGCCATGTTCAGTAATAATGCCGTCTTTCTCAATAATTGTAATAATATTTGTGTCAACCTCAAAACCTGCGTCAGGGTTTGAAACATCATTTGCTACAACCATGTCCAGATTTTTTCCCTTTAATTTAGAAATAGCATTGTTAATAATTTCATTGGTCTCTGCTGCAAAACCTACAACCACCCTTGTTCCTTTGTTTCTTCCAATTTCAGATAGTATGTCCGTAACCTCAGTAAGCGCAATGCTAATATCCTTACCGCTCTTTTTAATCTTCTCCTGACTCACTTTTACAGGCATATAATCAGATACAGCAGCAGCCATAACAACAATGGTTGCCCTCTCTATGCTTCCCTTCACCTCATCCATCATCTCTTCAGCAGTAACAACATTTATAAATTCTACACCTGCTGGTCTTTTAAGGGATGCAGGTCCAGATATTAGTATTACCTCTGCCCCTCTGCTCTTTGCTGCTTCAGCTATTGCATAACCCATCTTCCCTGTTGACCTGTTTGATATAAAACGCACAGGGTCTATATACTCCCTTGTGGGCCCTGCAGTTACCAGCACAACCTCGCCTGCTAAATCTTTCTTAACAACAAGTATATCAATTAGAGATGAAATAATCTTCTCAATATCTGCAAGCCTGCCTTTTCCAATAATGCCTGATGCCAATTCCCCCTCTTCAGGCTCTATAAATCTGTAATCACTCTCTTTTAAGAACGTGATATTCCTCTGCACAATGGGGTTCTCATACATATCGCTGTCCATTGCAGGTGCAATCAGGACAGGGCACCTTGCTGAAAGAACCATTGTAGTCAAGACATCATCTCCGACTCCAGCGGCTATCTTTCCAATAATATTTGCAGTTGCAGGGGCGATAAGAAACAGATCAGCAGACTTTACAAGTTCAATATGTGCAATGCGGGAGTCACCTTGCAATACAAAGGTCTCTGTATAAACAGGGTTGCAGGAAAGTGTCTGCATAGTAAGGGGCGTAATAAATTCCATCCCGCCCTTTGTCATCACAACTGTAACATCTGCATTAGCAGCCTTAAGTCTTCTAACAATTTCTGCGCTCTTATAAGCAGCAATGCTCCCCGTAATACCTAAGATTATCCTCTTGCCTGCAAGCATGATGTTATCCTATGCCTCCTCTGACTCCCTCTTTGCCTTGTTGGAATCATTTATGTATATGCTGATGTCTTTTTTAATTTCTGATGACTCCTCATCATCCTCCTCTGGGATGCTTCTTTCAGTCTCTATTTCCTTAATAAGCTCCCTCATTGCCTCCCTTGCCTCTTTTCCGGTCAGAAGCACAAAATCAGCAGAGACAATCTCGTCTAATGCAGTTGTTGTCTCCTTCCTATATTTTGTATTTATTACAGGGGCGCTGCCCTCCATTAATTCCTTTGCCCTCTGTATCGCAAGGTTAGCCAACCTGAAGCGATTAATCCCATTCGCCTTTTTGAATTCTACTGGTAATGAAACAATATCCATAATACAAGCCTCCTATAGATTAAATTTCTCCTTTATCAAATCTGAATTGAATTTCTTTATCTTAAGCCTCTCCGCTGTTATAATGGCTTTCAAATCTTCCAAGGCCTTTTCAAACTTGTCGTTTATTATAACATAATTATATCTTTTATAATGAGGAATTTCTTTTTTTGCATTTTCAAGGCGCTTTTCTATCTCCTTTGCTGCATCAGAATTTCTCTCAGTAAGCCTCCTTTTCAGGTCATTAAAAGATGGCGGCAGAATATAAATAAAGACGCCGCCCTCCCAGTTCTCCTTGATCTGCATTGCACCCTGCGAATCAATATCCAGTATAACATCTATTCCCCTATCCATCATTTCAGTCAACTGTTTTTTTGATGTTCCGTATAAGTTACCGTGGACAACAGCCCATTCTGCGAATTCCTTGTCTTTAATCATCCCATTAAACTTCTCCTGTGTTACAAAAAAATAGTGCACCCCGTCTGTTTCATTAGGTCTCGGCTTACGGGTTGTATAGGAGATAGAATGCTGCAGATTCGGAAGCGCCTTTGAAATCTCTTTGCAAAGCGTTGTCTTGCCTGCGCCTGATGGCGCAGATACTACAATAAGGAGCCCTTTTCGGCTCATATCCCCTCTCCGGAAATCTCTTTTATATCTGATACAGCAGATGGACTCCTCTCAGTTGAGACAATGTCTGAATAAGCAGAATTAATCCTCTGTGTAATTGTCTCAACCTGAATCCCTGAAAGGATTACATGGTCGCTGTCAGTTATTATTATAGCCCTTGTCTTTCTCCCCTGTGTAGCATCAATCAGCTTTCCATGCTTCCGCGCCTCATCCTTCAGACGTTTCATTGGCGCAGAAGAGGGTGTAAGGATTGCCACTATCCTTGATGCTGCAATAACATTGCCAAAACCTATACTAATTAATCTGTCCACTGCTGTCTCTTAATACTCACTCAATATTTTGAACCTGTTCCCTTATTTTTTCAAGCTCATTTTTTATATTCACTACCTCAATGGATATCTCTGCATCATTTGCCTTTGAACCTACTGTATTTATCTCCCTGTTCATTTCCTGAAGCAGGAAATCCAGCCGCCTTCCAACACCCTTATCCTCTTTCAACAGTTTATTAAACTGTTTTATGTGGCTTTTAAACCTGACTATTTCCTCTGTTATATCACATCTCTCAGCTATTAAAGCAACCTCCTGCGCAAGCCTTGCCGGCTCTATCTTTAATGACCTATTCAAACTGCCAACCCTCTCCTCTAATCTTTTATGATATGCTGAAAGCACCTTATTGGCAATTTTATCCACCCTATTAATTGCTCCTGCAACTATCCTTACCCTCTTTACAATGTCATCACACAGCGCCTTCCCTTCTTCCATCCGAGCCTTTATCAGGGAATCCATTGCCCGATGAAGAAGTGACCTTAAAACCTTCTCAACCTCCCTCTGGTCCTCTTCTATTTCTGCAACCTTAATTAAATCAGAAAATCCTGCCAACAGATTAATATCTATGTCGCCTTTTAAACCGAATTTTGTCTTTAATCCCTGAAGTATATTAAAATACTGGCTTACAAGCTCCTCATCAAGCACAAGACTCCTTGTATAATCATCAGAGCCGTTCCTTGACACCAATATATCAAATTTACCGCGTGAAAATTTTTCCTGAATAGTCTTTTTTATCATGCTTTCCAAGCCAAGAAGTGTCTTTGGAAGTTTTATGGAGATATCGCAGTATTTGTGGTTAACTGAACGTATCTCTAAGACAAATACCCTGCCTTTATCCTTACGTTCGCTCCTTGCATATCCTGTCATACTTTGAATCATATTTTTTCCTGCACTTATTATCCTAATTGTATTATAATAATAATCTATTTGTCAATCAATTAAGAGTCTACTACTTGTTGTATTTTCTTTTATTGTAAACAATATGTTGGGGATAAACAACAGCATTAAGCAAGGATATATCTTTATTACAAATTTAAATGCTATTTTTATTTAACCCTTTGATAAAAAAAGAAATTTGTATGCCTAAAAAATAGGCAATCTGCTAAGTAAGCTGGATTTTAGCTATTACCCAAATAATCAGATATAACTTATCCACAGGTTGTTCACATTTTCTGGGGAAAATTACATAACTATTGATATTACATGGATAATATAAGTTGGAGAGTCAATGGTAAAACAGTTCGCATAAAGGGAAATAAGATTTCTATCTATTTCTTACTGTCCTGTCTTGCTATCCTGCTCTCTTGCTTATTGCTTATTGACACACAAGTTATTATGGCATATAATCCCCAAAATTATCAATGGCATTCTTTTTGCTAAGGAGACATCAAAATTGAAGATAAAAGAGATAAAAGACGGCGATATGATAAACAACATCTTTCTTACAAAAGAAAAAAGGCTTAGCATTGCAAAGAATGGCTCTAATTATTTATCTATAAAATTTGTTGACAATACAGGCGAGATTGATGCAAAGCTGTGGGACGAGGCGGATACATATAACAAAATCTTCAAGAAAGAGGACTTTGTAAAGGTTAAGGGAAAGGTGGTAAACTATCAGGGTGTAAAACAGATACAGATAAAGCAGATAGAAAAAATTGATGACTCTGAGGTTAATATAGCTGACTATCTACAGACATCGGATAGAGACCCTGAGGACATGCTCAGGGCGCTTAAGGAAAAAATAGATAAGATTAAGGACATATATCTAACAAGACTTCTGAGTTTATTTTACGAAGACACGGCATTTATAGAGCTCTTTAAGACAGCGCCGGCAGCAAAGAGCAATCACCACGCATATATAGGCGGACTCCTGCAGCATACCCTTGAGGTAGCAAACCTTTGTGAGGATGTAACAAGATATTATCCTGAAATAAACCCCGACCTATTAATAACAGGCGCTGTTTTGCATGATATCGGCAAGGTATATGAGCTGAGATATTCCAAGGCCTTTGGCTACACAGACGAGGGCGGACTGATAGGGCATATTACCATTGGTGTTGAAATGATTACAGAAAAAGTCAGGATGATTGATGGATTTCCGCACAAACTTGAGATGCTGTTAAAACACATGCTCCTAAGCCATCACGGTCATTATGAATACGGCTCGCCCAAAAGGCCAAAGATACTTGAGGCAATAATGCTCTATCATATGGATGAGATGAATGCAAAGGTGGACATGTTCAGAAGATCGCTTGATGAAGACGAAAATGAAAATGAAAACTGGACATATTATAATAAATTCTTTGAAAGGTATCTTTTTAAAACAAGGTAAATGTATAGATGAATCTTCCGAATCTTATAACGTTAAGCAGAATATTGATGATCCCGTTCTTTGTCAACTTTCTTGTCTATAAATATTACGGCTATGCCTTTGCAATATTTCTGCTTGCAGGAATATCAGACGGCCTTGACGGTTTTATAGCAAGGAGTTCAAAACAGAAGACAAAATTAGGAACATTCTTAGACCCGATGGCAGACAAACTCCTTCTTGTATCATCATTCATTACTTTAACAATCATCCATTTAATACCTGTATGGGTAAGCATTATTGTAATAAGCAGGGATATTATTATAATAATAGGAGCCTTAATGCTTATACTCTTTCAGGATGATTTGAGGGTATCACCATCGCTGACAGGCAAGGCAACTACACTCTTTCAGATACTGTATATAGCCCTTTTATTATTATTTACAGTAATTGGAAAAAGTATAAACAACATCAAACCCGTAATGTGGATAATGATAGGTGTTACTATTGCTTCAGGCGCTCAATATATCTATGTGTGGTTTAAGCTGTTAAACAGCAATGGGAAATAATTATGCAGATTTTCTCTTTGCAATCTCTTTTATAAAGACATCCGTAATCTCAGGGTCAAACTGCGTCCCTGAAAATCTCCTTAACTCAGATATTGCCGCATCATGGGATAATGCCTTTCTATACGGCCTGTCAGATGTCATTGCGTCAAAGGCATCTGCTACCTGCAAGATTCTTGCTCCCAAAGGAATTTCGCCCCCTTTTTTACCGTCAGGATAGCCGCAGCCATTGAAAAATTCATGATGGTGATAGATTAAGGGTATCGCATCTGAAAGAAAACTTATCGGCTGGATAATCTGCTTTCCAATTATAATATGATTCTTAAACCCATTGTGCTCATCCTTATTTAATTTCTCAGGTTTATTTAAGGCAGAGTTGTCAATGCCGATTTTGCCTATATCGTGGAGCTTTGCTGCCTGGCATATAAGGCTTATCTCGTTTTGAGGAAGCCCAAGTCCTTCTGCAATAATCTGTGCATACTCGCTGACCTTATAAGAATGACCTTTGGTATATTTATCCCTTGCCTCCAAAGCTGCTGCCAGGCCGAGCATCGTCTCCTTAAAGGTCTGCTGGAGATTATCATAAAGCCTTGAAGTCTCAACTGCCGCAGCAATGCTGTTGCTGAATATGAGCAGGGACTTCTTCTGTCCTTCAGTGAATATATGGCCATTTGTAAATGAATAGGCATTTAGAATACCAATTATCTTATTATTTATTTTCAGAGGAATAGAGATAATTGAGACAAGACTGCCATCTTTTGCAATGAATACATCTGACCTCGAAATATCTTTACCATGCAACAGCACTGCCCTGTTATCCTTAAAAAATTTATTGACTGAACCTTCTTCTATAGTTTTAACGAAGCCTTTTGACCAGTTTTCATTCTTTGATTTAAACCCCCGTATCTTTAATTCAAATAACCTGTTTTTTTCATTTTTAAGATATAGGGAAATGGCATCTGCATCAACCTCCCTTGATATGGCATTTATTCCAATCCTGAAGATTTCATTAAGATTAGAGCCTGAGCTTATTGCCTCGCTTATATCATAAAGCGAGGTAGCCTCTTTTAACTGAATATTTTCCTTCATATCCTTAAACTTTTCATCAGCACGTTTAACAGCATTCAGTATTTCATTGATAGTGAAAGGCTTGACTACATAGTCAAAGGCGCCTGATTTCATTGCATCAACAGCAGTATCAATTGTGGCAAAACCTGTCAGCATTATTGTAATAATATTGCCCTTTAATTTGTTAATCTCTTTTAACAGGACAAGTCCGTCCATCTTTGGCATTCTGATATCTGATATAACAAGGTCATAATAGTCGTCCTTCAATATCTTTAAGGCCTCTTCACCGTTCTTGGCAGTGGTAACAAAGTAACCCTTTGACTTTAAGAATAAAGATATAACCTCAGTAATATTCTCTTCGTCATCAACAACTAATACCCGCTCTATTCCGCCTTTTTCCTCTGAAAGCCCTTCCTTCTTCAATAAGTAGACGTTATTCTGAGTCATCTTTTGCAGCTCCTTCAATATCTATTATCTTCTCTTTTCCAATGTATGATTTTGTTTTATACTTTGTTATCCTTCCAATCTGCTGGACAAGCAATGCAATTCTCTTTGCATCTTCAAATATTACCTTTACTGCCCTATAAGTCGGGTCTTCCTTTTCCATATTCATCATAAGAAGGTCAGCCCTTGCAATAATAGATGTCAGAGGCTGGTTGATTTCGTGCGCTGCTGCGCCTGCAAGCTCTATTACTGCAGACTCTTTTTCTAACTGCACCCTCTTTTCTTCAAGCTGTTTCTTTTCAGTTATATCCCGTGAAATACCTGAGAAACCTATTATCTCACCAGTCCCATCCTTTACAGGTGATATTGTAAGGCTGACATCTATCAGGCTGCCATCCTTCCGCCTCCTCTTGGTTTCAAAATTTGAGATGATATTTCCCTTTATTACACTCTCAAAAAACATCGGCAGCTCAGTTCCTCTGTCTTCAGGAATAATGGAAATCTTTTTATTCATAACCTCTTCTTTTAAATAACCGTACATTTTTTCTGCAGCGCTGTTCCAGCTTATGACAACTTCATCCAAATCAACACATGTTATCGCATCAGTAGCGCTCTCTACCAGTGTCCTGTATCTCTCTTCTGATTCCGTTATCTCTTCATTCAACTTTATGTTTTCAAGTACAACGGCAACCTGGTTTGCAATGCCCTTTGAAATTGCAATCTCTTTTGTAGTAAAGGTATGAGCAGCCTGCGCAAAGGCTATGTTCATAAACCCCATGACAGACTCTTTGCTTACAAAGGGCGCAATCAGAAGTGATTTTATATTAAAGGTATCAATAAGTACTTTTGGAAGGAATCCTGAATCAGTGACATCTTCTATAATTATAGAGCTTCTTGTATTAAATATCTTATCTGCAATTATGTCAGCGCCCGGTCTTATAAACAGTCGTTTAAAATATGCAGTCAATGAATCGTCTGTCAGGCTCGTTTCAGCAGAAAGAAAGGCGCCATCCTTCTCACTCCAGAGATGGGTACAACAAAAATCACAATTAACAAGCCATGGAATAATATTAACAATGCGCTTTAACAGTTGATTAACAGAGGTGTGATTGCTTATAAGTTCAGCGGTCTGCAAGAGTGTTGCAGATACATCTGCCTCCTCATTGAGGGCAGCGAAGAGTTGCACGTTTTCAATTGCCAATGCTATCCTCTCTGCTAATATCTCTAACAGATTAATCTCATAAGGCGAAAAGGTATGCGAAGACAAGCTGTCTATATGCAGTATACCCATTACCTTCTTTTTAGCCCTTAAAGGCACAGCCAAAATAGCCATTACATGATATGACCTTATATGCTCACTTGTAAGTATAGGCTTATCCTTTGCATATGCATAAGAGATAAACGGTCCCTCCTTCTTAAGCACCTCCCTGATTATCTCCTTTTGCATCCTATCTTCATATTGTTCAAGCACCTCTTCAGGCACATTATATGATGTTCTAAAGGTAATGCTGCCAGCCTCGTCCAGCAGATATATCTCTCCAGAGTCTATTGCCATTGCCCTGACCACCTTTTGGGTGAGGGAATACAATAAGGTTTCAAGGTCTTTATTTGCAAGTGTTGTGTCTATAATGGACTGAAGAGCAGAAAGTTCCTTTTGTATCTGGTTCTGCCTCTCATTTAACCTTATATTTTCTATTAAAGGGGACACTACAGTTGAAAATATGCTGAGAAAATCAATATCCTGTTTTGCAAAGAGGTCTCTATTCTTCTTGTTAAAAGCAAATATAATTCCCAGGATACCCTTTTCAGAAAATAAGGGGACGCCAATAAATGAGTCTATCCTGATATTATCAGTAAGACCTTTCAGAATCCTCTTGTTTCTTAATGGATTGTCTATGAGTATAGGCTTCTTATTTTTCAATATCCATGAACAGGCGCTATTTTTGATATTGATATTATGCATTGATATTGCCTTTGACTGCCTGCCATAAGCTGAAAGTAATTCTAATTTATCACCGTCAATTATGCAGGCTGCTGCGGTTTCAGCATTAATAAGCCTTGCAATCCCTTTTGTAATCATTGGCAAGGCGTCTTTCAGCATCTCCTTATTTATGGAGGCGCAAAGATTCTGGAGCCTGTGCAGGCCTGATGCATATCTTTTACACTGCTCAATTGTGTAGTTATTTTTCATAATTATTAAGGTAATTTAAGGATATCTAATTAATATGAAAGATGCCTAAATCATTTAATATGAGCAATTTTCATACCAGAGACAAGATTGTAAAAAACCTATCTTTACCTAATGTTATAATAGCTGCCTTAAAACAGAGGCTTTTAAATTGACATAAAATTTGCATAATTGTTCAATAATGAACAGTTGTTGGGCTTACAATTTGTGGGTAATTGTGTTAAACTATGTTTTTATGAAAAAGGTTGGTCTAATCAGTCTCGGATGCCCTAAGAATCAGGTAGATTCAGAGCTCATGCTCGGCTATCTTACAAAGGCAGGCTTTACCATTACCAATAATGAAAATGAGGCAGAGATAGCTATTGTTAATACCTGCGGTTTTATTAATGATGCAAAAGAGGAATCCATTGAAAGGATAATTGAGGCAGGGAGACTAAAAGAGAATGGAAATTGTAAGCTCCTGATTGTAGCTGGCTGTTTGAGCGAAAGATACAAAGAGGATTTAATAAAGGAACTTCCGGAGGTAGATGCTTTTATCGGTGTCTCTGACATGGAAAAGATTGCTGATGTATGCAGAGATTTGATAGATAGCAAAGTAGGGGCGGGTTTGAAACCTACCCCTACAACAGAGGTTATCTCCCATCAACGCATCCTGATAAGCCCAAAACATTATGCTTATGTAAAGATTGCAGAGGGGTGCAATAACAGGTGCTCATACTGCACAATACCATCAATTCGCGGCAGCTATCAGAGCAGAGAAATAGAGTCTGTCATTAATGAAGTGGAACAGCTTGTATCAAATGGCGTAAAGGAGATAAACATAGTAGCGCAGGATACCACTGACTATGGCTTAGATATCTATAAAAAGAGGAGATTAGCAGAACTTTTAAAAGGGCTTGTTAAAATAAAGAACCTCTTCTGGATACGATTATTATATACCTATCCTGAACATTTTGATGATGAATTAATAGACATTATTGCCGGTGAAGAGAAGCTCTGCAATTATATTGACATCCCTATCCAGCATATTGATGATGAGATATTAAAAAAAATGAAAAGAAAGAGCAGTGAAAAGCAGATAAGAGGCCTTATAGAAAAGCTGCGGCACAGGATCCCGGATATCGTATTGAGAACATCCCTGATAACAGGCTTTCCAGGAGAGACAGAGGCACAGTATAAAAGGCTGTATGATTTTGTTAAAGAGGCAGGATTTCACAGGCTCGGTGTCTTTGCATATTCAAAAGAAGAGGGAACACCTGCCTCAAGATATAAAAATCAGCTCACACAAAAAATAAAAGACAGAAGAAGAAATGAGATAATGAGACTTCAGTCAGGGATATCATTGAACAAAAACAGAGAATTAATCGGAAAGACACTAAAGGCGCTGATTAACGGATTATCAAATGAAAGCGAACTTCTTATTGAGGGCCGCTACTACGGCCAGGCGCCAGAGGTTGATGGTGTTATATATATAAATGATGGTATAGGGTTAGACAAGATAAGAGCTGGTGAATTTGTTGATATTGAGATTACAGAGGCGCACCAATACGACCTTGTGGGGAAGGTCATCTAAATCACAAACCTCCTCACCTCTGCCTTTAACAGGTCTGCCTGGTCAACAAGGGTATCAATAGTATGTTTTATATCGGTAAATGAAT
>JAHFEP010000015.1:21892-24180 GCA_023248415.1 Nitrospirota bacterium | reverse complement strand
CCTTTTTTCATTAAGGTAATCTGCTTTATCAAATCATCTAAATCTGCGCGGCTTTTTACAAAGTCTATTGAAGTTGTCTGTATTATAAGAAGCGGGCTGTCAGAATACTGGAAAAAATAGTGGTTGTAAGCCTCGTTTAAATCCTCAAGGTACTTGCTTGCAAGCTCCTTTTCATACTCCCTTCCTCGTCTTTTAATCCGTTCAAGGAGGATGCCTACCTCTGCCTGAAGGTATATCACCAAATCAGGTTTTGTTATTCTGGCGTCAAGAAGATTGAAAATCTGCTCATAAAGGCCAAGCTCATTCTCGTCCAGATTCAGATATGCAAATATCCTGTCCTTGTCAAAGAGATAGTCAGATACAGTTGTTCTTTTAAACAGGTCTTGCTGCGCTAATTCCTGCTGCTGCTTATACCTGCACATGAGAAAGAATATCTGCGTCTGAAAGGCATGGCGCTGAGGGTCTTTATAAAAGCTTGTGAGAAACGGGTTCTCTTCTGCCTTTTCAAGGATTAGTCTTGCGTTCAGCTCCTTTGACAAAAGTGTTGCAAGGCTTGTCTTGCCAACGCCGATTGGGCCTTCTATGACTATGTATTTGCCGTCCATATTTTTTTAACTGCAGCTTCTTCAGTAAGATTATTCAACAGTTCAATAATTGTCCTCTTTAGCGCTGGATGAACCGCATCAGCTGCAATGTCTGATAAGGGCTTTAATACAAATCCCCTCTTGTGCATCTCTGGATGCGGTATCTTTAAATCTGTATTATCTATTATATCATTATTGTATAGGAGTATATCAAGGTCTATCGTGCGGGGGCCGTATTTTATTTTTTTCTCTCTGCCGAGTTTTGCTTCAATTGTGCGGCAGAGCAGAAGAAGCTCTTTGGGATTTAAATCTGTTTTAATCTCAACAGCGCAGTTCACAAACCATTCCTGCTCTTTATAGCCGACTGGTTCTGTTTCGTAAAAATCAGAAATCTTTGCTACCTTTACTTGGGGATGCTCATTTAAAAGCTCAATTGCATTTTTGCAGTTGCCGATTTTATCTCCAATGTTTGAACCGATACTAATGTAAGCCTTTTTTGCCATCAAAAAAAGCAGGGGCGTAATATATTACGCCCCTACAGCCTCTTCATCCTTTCAATCGCCTCTAACATCCGCTCCTTTTTTACAGTTAAGGCAATGCGCACATAGCCCTCACCATCTTCACCAAAACCATTGCCGGGTGTTGTTACAAGCCCTGCCTTGTTTAGGAGATGCGCAGTATAATCAGCAGATGTAAAGCCCTTTGGCGTCCTTAGCCATACATAAAAGGTCGCCTTTGGTATTTCAAATTCTATCCCAATGGATTTAAGCCCTGCAGCAAGGACATCGCGCCTCTCCTGATACACCTTTCTGATATCCGCTACAATAGACTGGTCGCAGGTCAGGGCCTCTATGCCTGCCTCCTGAACTACCTCAAATACGCCTGAATCAAGATTGCTTTTAACCTTTCCCAATGCAGAGATTATCTCCTTGCTGCCTACTGCAAATCCAATCCTCCAGCCTGTCATGTTATATGTCTTGGAGAGGGAGTGGAACTCTATGCCAACCTCTTTTGCGCCATCCACCTCAAGAAAGCTCATTGGCTTATAGTTGTCAAAATATATCTCTGAATACGCTGCATCATGGGCAATTATAATATTATTCCTTAATGCAAAATCAATCACCCTCTTGTAAAAATCCTTTTCTGCTATTGCAGATGTGGGATTATTTGGGTAATTTATAAACATGAGCTTTGCCTTTTTAGCAATATCTGCTGGTATAGCATCTAAATCAGGCAGAAAATTATTCTCTCTTTTAAGGGGCATGATATATGATTGGCCGCCGGCAAAGAGTGTCCCTGCATTGTAAACAGGATATGCAGGGCTTGGCACAAGCGCTATATCGCCAGAATTTATATATGCAAGAGGAAAATGGCCTATGCCCTCTTTTGAGCCGATAAGTGTCAGCACTTCATCTTCTGGATTAAGTGTTACATTGAATCTTTTTTTATACCAGTCTGCCACTGCCTGTCTGAAAATAAGCAGGCCTTCATAGGATGGATATTGGTGATATTTTTCATTATTAACTGCCTCCTGAAGCCTTTTTACTATATTCGGAGGCGTTGGGATATCAGGGTCGCCTATGCCGAGATTTATTATGTCAATGCCTTTTTTAATTGCCTCCTGCTTCATCTTGTCAATAGAGGCAAAGAGATATGGTGGAAGATTTTTTATCCTTTCTGCCCGCTCAACTTTAACCTTCAATA
>JAHFEP010000015.1:0-21792 GCA_023248415.1 Nitrospirota bacterium | reverse complement strand
ACATCCATCATATTATAAAGCCCCGGCTTTTGTTTCACTGCCCACTTTGCTGCGCGGATTGCGCCCCTTGCAAAATTGTCTCTTGTATGCGCGCGGTGCGTAACCTCTATGCGCTCGCCCATGCCGCCAAAGATGACCGTATGCTCGCCGACAATATCCCCTGCCCGCACAGTCTGTATGCCGATTTCCTTCTTTTTCCTCTCGCCGATCATGCCGTGCCGCTCATAGACACCGACATCGTTTAGATTTCTGTTCAATGCCTCTGCAATAACCTCTGCCATCTTTATTGCTGTGCCGCTCGGCGCATCCTTTTTAAATCTATGATGCGCCTCTACTATCTCAATATCATAGTCATCGCCGAGTATCCTTGCAATGTCAGCAATGGTCTTGAACACAAGATTCACGCCAACGCTCATGTTAGGCGCCATTACACAGGGAATGGTTTTTGTAAGCACTTTTATCTCTTCTAATTCATCATTTGAAAAGCCTGTTGTGCCAATAACAAATGGGATTTTTCTTATTGAGGCTATTTTGAGATTTTCAATTGTAGACTTCGGCATAGTAAACTCAATAACAACCTCTGAATCATCAATTATCCTGGAAAGGTTATCTGTAATGGCTATGCCTAACTTCCCCCACATAGCAGATTCGCCAGCATCCTTTCCTACAGACTGATGCCCTTTTCTCTCTATTGCCCCTGCCAGACTAATCCCGTCTGTCTCCTGAATTAGCGCAATGATTCTTGAGCCCATTCTTCCTGCTGCGCCATTTACAATTGCCTTGACCATGTTTATACCCCTTTGGTTTTTCTCTCAAAAGTTGCTGAATCGGTGAAGGGGCGAATCGGAGAAATGATTCTCCGTTTCATCTGCATCTTTGACCCCTTTGCTATGCTATCAGCCCATACTCCTTTAAACCCTTTTTCAGCTTCTCCAAATTTACATCTGCTATCGGGCAGAGCGGCAGACGGAACTCTGCTGTGCATTTTCCCATTAAAGATAAAGCTGTCTTTACCGGAATAGGATTTGTCTCGCAGAACATCAGGCCGTGAAGATTAAATGTTTTATAGTGAAGCCTGTTTGCCTCTTTTAAGTCTCCATTTTCAAAGGCATCCCACATAGCAGACATATCCTTTGGTATGATATTTGCTGTAACAGATATTACGCCCTTTCCTCCAACAGCATAAGTTGGCAATGCAGTAAAATCATCGCCGGATAAGATTGCAATCTTATCCCCGCAGAGCAGTATTGTCTCGCATATCTGCTGCAATGAGCCTGTTGCCTCTTTTATTGCAACTATATTTTTGATTTCTGATAGTCTTGCAACTGTTTGCGGAAGCATGTTTACACCTGTCCTTCCGGGGACATTGTAGGGGACAAGCGGTATATCAACCTCCTCTGCAATCTTTTTATAATGCCTGTATAAGCCTTCTTGTGTAGGCTTGTTATAATACGGCGTTATCAGAAGCGCTGCATCTGCTTTGGCAGCCTTAGCATGTTTTGTGAGCATTACTGCCTCATCTGTGCTGTTTGAGCCTGTGCCAGCAATAACAGGCACGCGTCTATTTACTGCCTCAACTGTAAACTCTATTACGCGGTTGTGCTCCTCGTATGAAAGTGTCGCAGACTCGCCTGTTGTCCCGCAAGGCACAATGCCATCTGTGCCATTTGATATCTGAAATTCTATTAAATCGCCTAAAGCCTTTTCATCAACCTTTCCATTTTTAAATGACGTTACAATTGCCACCATAGAACCTTTAAACATTGTTGTCACACTCCTTTATTTTTATAACCAGGCCTCTTTATTCATCTTACCAGTATATATTATCCTTGCCTCGCCTTCTAAAAACACATTTGAGAATTCTTTTCCATCCCAGTCAAAGTATACCTTTAATGTCATGCCGCTTTTTGTAATTATTGAAATAGGTGATGTTACAAGGCTCTTTGCACCAGCAATTAAAGCAGCGGCTACAGAGCCTGTGCCGCATGCCAGGGTCTCGTCCTCAACACCGCGTTCATAAGTCCTTATCTTTAACTTATGAGAGCCTGCAATCTTAACAAAGTTTGCATTTGTGCCAGCAGGCTGAAACATCTCATGGTATCTTGTCTTTCTTCCTGTATTAAGGACATCGGCATTTTCAATATCCTTTACAAAATATACAACATGCGGCACACCTGTATTTAAACTGCATGCCTGATGATTTACACCCTCTATTGGCACATTAAAATCAAGCCTTAAGTCCCTCGGCTGTGTAAGCTGGACATTAACATTCCTGCCCTTTAGCTCTGCCTTTATTATCCCTGCCTTTGTCTCAAAGGACATCTGTTTTGGCGCAATCTTATTTACATAGGCAAATCTTGCAGCGCATCTGCTTCCATTGCCGCACATCTCTGCCTCGCTGCCATCAGCATTAAAGAACCGCCACTTAAAATTTGCCTTGTCAGAGTTTTCAATGAGTATTAGGCCGTCAGCGCCAACAGAAAACCTCCTCGTGCAGACATTTATTATAAAACCTTTTATGTCATCTGCATTGAGGATAGCCTTTCTATTGTCAATGATAATAAAGTCATTGCCAGTGCCTGACAGCTTTGTAAATGGTATCTTCTTTAACACAGAAATGACGGCACCTCCTCTTTTACAATCATATCCTCATAATCCTGCCTTTTTCTTATTACATGATAATCTTTGCCTTTGACCATTACCTCAGCAATCAATGGTCTTGAGTTGTAATTGGACGACATGGATGAGCCGTATGCGCCAGCGCTCATTACAGCAAGCAGATCCCCCTGCTCGCAAGCAACATCCCTGTTCTTTCCAAGAAAGTCGCCTGACTCGCATATCGGGCCGACAATATCAGCCTTAAACTTTTTTATGGGGTTTTTGCGCACAGGGATTATATTGTGATATGCGCTGTAAAGGCTCGGCCTTATCAAGTCATTCATCCCCGCGTCTACAATTACAAAGCTCTTTCTTCCGCTCTTTTTCAGGTAAAGAACCTTTGTTACCAATATCCCTGCATTACCAGCAATGACCCTTCCGGGCTCTAAGATTACTGTGTAGTCCATTTTCTTGCCTTTAATCAAAGGCACAATTGCCTTTGCAAGCTCCTTTGGCGCAGGAGGCTCTTCATCTTTATATGTAATCCCAAGCCCGCCGCCAACATCTATGTATTTTATATTTATACCCTCTTTTTTCAGATTATCAGCAAGCTGGAGTATCCTTTTTAAGGCATCAACAAACGGGGAAATCTCTGTAAGCTGCGAGCCAATATGTTTATGGATGCCGACTATTTCTACATTAGACAGCCCTGTTGCAACCTGATAGCACTCTAATGCATCTTCAATTGGTATGCCGAATTTATTCTTTTTCAGGCCTGTTGAGATATACGGATGCGTCTTTGGGTCAATATCAGGATTCACCCTTAATGCAATCCTTGCCTTTATGCCAATCCTGCCTGCTATATCATCTATCTTTTTAAGCTCCTCAGAAGACTCAACATTGAACATCAATATGCCTGCATATAAGGCAGCGTGTATCTCGTCATTGGTCTTTCCAACGCCTGCATATACAATCTTCTCTGGCAGGACGCCTGCCTTTAAAGCGCGGAAGAGCTCGCCTCCTGACACAATATCAGCGCCGCCTCCTTCATTTGCAAAGAGCTTTAAAACGGAAATGTTGGGATTTGCCTTTACTGCAAAGCAGACGATATGCGGTATTGCAGAGAATGCCTCATCAAAATTCTTAAAATGATTTGTCAGTGTCTTATGGCTGTAGAGATAAAATGGCGTTCCTGTATCCTCTGCAATCTTTGCAATTGAAACATCCTCGCAGTATAGCTCTTCGCCTTTATAATTAAAGTCATGCATCGCCTAAGTTGTCCTTATTTTTCCAATTTTTATCTGTTTTTAACATACGATAGATGAAATGTCAAATGGAAAAAATGGCTTGACAAAATGGACACAGTATCCTAACATTGTAAGACTTATGAAGCTGCATGAAAAGCCAATAAACACCATATCAGATGTATGGGACATATATAGAGAAGACTTTAAGAGGGTTGAGGCGCAGATTATTGAGGATTTAGACTCAGAGGTCTCTTTAATAAATGATGTAGGCTATCACCTCTTAAAAGGCGGCGGCAAGCGGTTCAGGCCGCTTTTGATGATACTCTGCTCAAGGCTCTGCAATTATCACGGTGCAGATGATATTATACTTGCAAGCGTAGTTGAGTTCATCCATATAGCGACCCTTTTACACGACGATGTTGTTGATGAGGCTGATGTAAGAAGGGGACAGCCTGCAGCCCGTTCAATCTGGGGAAATCAAGCGAGCATTTTAGTCGGCGACTATGTGTATTCAAAGGCATTATACAAGGCAGTTACATTAAGAAATCAGGAGGTCAATGAAATTCTTTCAACAACCACCAAGAAGATGTCTGAGGGAGAGCTCCTGCAGCTCTCAAAGACTGCTGATACCAATATTACAGAAGAGGAATACCTGAAGATAATTGACTCTAAAACAGCAACCCTTATTGCTGCAACATGCCGGCTTGCAGGGGTTATAAGCGATGCGGCTGAAGAAGCGAAAAACAGCCTCACAAGAATCGGCTGGAATATCGGCATGGCATTTCAGCTTGCGGATGATACGCTGGACTATACTGCAACCAAAGAGAGGCTTGGCAAGACCCTTGGAAAAGATCTTTCAGAGGGAAAGATTACCCTGCCGCTTCTTCATCTCTTAAAAAACTGCAGTAATGATGAACAGCCTCTGATTCACAGGATTATAAAGGAAGGCGATATAAAAAATGAAGACCTTGAATTTATCCAGGCGCTGTTTAAAAAATATAATTCTATAAATTACTCCCTTACAAAGGCAAAGGGATATATAAAGACCGCAAAGCAGGAGCTATCAGACTATGAAGACTCTACAGCAAAGCAGGCGCTCATAGCAGTTGCAAACTATGCAATAACGCGGGATTTGTAAGCCCTCCCATTTATGAGAAAAGAACCTCATCCCCTTGTAAAATTAGCCAAAGACGCTATAAAGGAATATGTAAAAAGCAGGAGGATTATCAAGCCGCCTGAGGATTTGGCAGAGGAGATGAAAGGACAGGCTGGCGTCTTTGTTTCATTAAAGAAAAGGGGGCAGTTGCGGGGTTGTATTGGCACATTTACTCCAACAATGAAGAATATTGCTGAAGAGGTGATACACAATGCCATATCTGCTGCAACAAGGGATCCAAGATTTTTACCTGTTTCATTGTCAGAGCTTGAGGAGATTGACTATTCAGTAGATGTTCTTACGGAACCTGAAAAGATTACAGGACCCGAAGAACTTGACCCAAAGAGATACGGCGTAATTGTTAAATGCGGTATGAGAAAGGGATTACTGCTTCCTGATATAGAAGGGGTTGATACTGTAGAGGAGCAGATTGATATAGCAAGGAGCAAGGCAGGCATTTATCAGGACGAGGATATTGAATTATACCGGTTTGAAGTGAAAAGATACAAATAGGTAGAGGAGGCATGATGGCTCTGGAAGAAGATTTAAGGCAAACAGAGGACAGTGGATTTAAAAAAGGCGTTGTTTTTATTGTTATAGCTGTTGCAATCTTAACCGGACTTGCCATTGGCATAAGATATGTCAATGCTGTTAAGACTGAAAACGATGCTCTCCTTCAGCAGGTAAAGAACCTTAAAGAAGAAAATCAGCTTCTTGATGACAGGCTAAGCAGCATGAAGCTGTATGAAGGTGAATATAAAAGGGAGAACCAGAAACTCAAGACAGAGAATGAACAGTTAAAAAAGGAGCTTGCAGCGGCAAAGAAGCCAAAGGCAAAACCAAAGCCAGCTCCGGCAAAGAAGCCAACAACAAAAAAGAAGAAGTAATAGATAAATGTGAGAGCAATAATGCTTAAACTATCAGGAATTTATTTTTATGCATTCAAGGATTATTAAAAAATTAAAAGAAGAAGAGCGGATTGCCTTTTTAAAACTTGAACCAGCAGACAGGATACTCACGATGGAGAGGCTTCTTTATGAGATTATATCTATTAAGGCTATAGCAGAAGGAATGCCTGAAAATGAAATCTATAATAGATACATTAGCCGTAATAAAAAACGCCGTCACGCGGTTTAACGAGATTGAAAAAGATAAAGCCTCAGTTGCATTAATAGGGGGCCATGCGCTATCTTCTTTGGAGTTGAAAGAACAACCCTTGATGTTGATATATGCTTTTATTCACCTCATGAGAAGCACGGCCTTATATTTTACAACTTCTTAAAAGATAGCCTGCCTGCAAGGTTTAAGCTTCGTTTTATTGAAGCCAGCAAAGATTTATCAGACCACCTTAAACATGACTTTATTATAATAAATGACTCAGACGGAGAGTATCCAAGGATTGATATCCTTGTTGCCAGCTATAAATGGGAATTAGAGGGGTTGATGTCAGCTAAAACTATTGCTAAACTTTCTATTCCAATAATACCTTTACCCTATCTTTTAACCATGAAGCTTATTGCAGGCGGAAGAAAGGATGAGTTAGATGTAATTGAACTACTGAAGGTTATTACAAAAGATGATTTGAGAAAGGCAAAAGAACTTGCAAAAAAGGTGAGGAGAGATAAAAAATTACAAGCCCTATTAAAGGAGGCTGTGGAATAGGATATGGTAATCATTTGAGGTTCACCCTCCCTGCCCATGTCACCTCTTTTAAAAACCCTTCCTTCAGCTTCTCGTCATAAATCCTCACTGGTATTTTTGATGCCCTTTCCCAGAACCAGTCATCATAGTTTCTCTTTGGAATGCTGATAGATTCAATAATATAATGCTCTCTTTCCTTTTTTATGTATCTTATTACCTGATACCCCTCAAGCCATTCAATTACATCTGGATAAACCTCTCCCTGCTTTATCTTTGAGATTTCATTAATAAGCCTTTCTGCCTGTTCAATGCCTATATTAGCATTAGGCTTGCGCTTATCCTCCTCACCAAAGGGGATAATCCCTTCCTTTTGGGACACCTTTAATTTAACTGCTTTAAATCCCTTTTCTTTTGCAATCTCCCTTAACGACTTTTTAGATTTTGTTATCTCTTTTATTAGATCCTCTGCCTTGTGATATTCATTTTTGTGAATCTCCTTTGATTTTAGAAAGACATCATTGTAAAGAACCCTCTCTGCATAAACAACCCTGATAAAGGTCTTAAAATAGCCGTCCCTGTTCCTGCCATAAATATCCCTTATCTTTTTAAGAACCTCTGGCGCCTTTGTGTTTTCATCAATCCTCTTTGCCTCTGCATTAAGCGCAGCATCATCAACCTTATGTCCAAGTGATTTTAATATCTCTTCAGACAGATAGCCATTGATTAACTGTGATAAGACAACATAATCCTTTCCGCTGTTAGGATAATACACCTCTGACACCTTTGCCCTTAATGAGATGTCTTTGTTGCTGATGCTTACATCCCCGACATCGCAGATTTTTTGTGTGCAGGCAGAGAGGAGAAAGAAAATAATGAAGTAAAATAATCCCCCTTTACCCCCCTTTATTAAAGGGGGGATGGGGGGATTTGTTAATAAACAAGCCTTCACGGCGTATACCTGCCGCCTGTGTTAAGGCTGCTGCTTGCGCTGCTGCTGGATTTCCCGCCAAAGACAATCATCTGTGTGCCAGTCCAGACTGCTGTGTGTACATACCTTGCAGAAGGTGCGCCTGTGGTAGAGGTTGCTGTCCAAGAGTCTGCTGTTGGGTTATATCTGCCTCCTGTAGCCACATAAGTAGTACAATTATTATCACTACACCCACTCCATACAATCATCTCTGAACCTGTCCAGATGGCTGTGTGTACAGATCTTGCAGTTGGTACGCTTGTGGTTGTTGTTGCTGTCCATGTATTACTTGTTGGGTTATATCTGCCTCCTGAATTAACATTATTGCTGCCATCATATCCACCCCATACAATCATTTCTGTATTTGTCCAGACTGCTGTATGATAATACCTTGCAGAAGGCGCACTTGTAGTAGAGGTCGCTGTCCATGTATTCGTTGTAGGATTATATTTGCCTCCTGAGTTGAGGTAGGAGACTCCATTGTTGCCGCCCCAAACAATCATTTCTGTGCCTGTCCAGACTGCTGTGTGTACATACCTTGCTGATGGTGCGCCTGTGGTAGTGCCTGCAGTCCAAGTATCTGCTGCTGGATCATATGACCCTGTTTCGCAAGTAAAATAGCTACTGCCATTCCATCCACCACACATAATCATCACAGTGCCTGTCCATATTGCTGTATGATAACCCCTTGCAGCAGGTCCTATAGATGTTGCTGTCCATGAATTTGTAGACGGATTATACCTGCCGCCAGTGTCCATTGAAGTAGAACAATTGACATTGGTGCATCCACCCCATATAATCATCTGTGTCTGTGAGCTGGCCCAGACCGCAGTGTGTGCACCCCTTGCAGGAGGAGCGCCTGTAGTTGTTGTTGCTGTCCAGGAATCTGTTGATGGATTGTATCTGCCACCTGTATTAAGAGCAGTTGCGCCGTCAGGTGTTCCACCCCATACAATCATTTCTGTGCCTGTCCAGACCGCTGTGTGTGCATACCTTGCTGATGGTGCGCTTGTTGTAGAAGTAGCTGTCCAAGAACCAGTTCCGCTGCTGCCGCTGCTTCCGCCGCTGCTTCCGCCGCCGCTTCCTCCACTATCCCCGCTATCATTACCACATCCAGAAAGATTTACCATAAGACTAACAGACAAAAACACCAAAAATAAAACCTGAATCAACCTTCTTTTACTTTTCATTCTCTTGCCCTCCTTTTTATTTTTTAGTTTCAATATGTTACACCTATCTAAATTCTATGTGTTATTCTCAAAATAGCTTTTCATATTAGCTCATAATTACAAATATACACGCAATACATTGTATTGTCAAGGGGGATGGTATATCTTTTTACATGGTAGCAATGAAAAAACTTAGCTGATATAATCGGTCATTATGGGTAAGGCGAAAATATTGACAAACCGAGAGATAGGCGGCCGGATTAAAAGGCGGAGGAGGACGTTAGGGATTACTCAGGAGAGACTGGCCGAGGCATTAGATGTTACATATCAACAGGTTCAGAGGTATGAAAATGGGACAAACAGCCTTAACATGGAGAATGTTCAGACAATTGCAGATGCCTTATCTGTTCCTGTTTCGTATTTCTTTGAGCCAGAAAAGCAATTAATGGTAGCAGAGGCTCAAACCCCTTATTTGCCTTCCGATGAAAGCAAGCTTCTCAGATATTTCAGAAAGATAAAGGATAATAGCTCCAAAGGTATAGTACTTCAGGTTGCCCGCCTTGCAGCAAGGGGTGGAGAGTAAAAAAACCCCTTTTTCAAAAACCTTGCCAATAATAAAAAGTGATGTTATAATCCAACACACACGAGATTGCCTTGTGGAGTTTGCCCTGAGTGGAAAGACAATATTCTTCACTACGCTCAGAATGACATGGCAAAGGATAGTCATCCCAAATACTTAAAGGAAGCAACGAAGAAAATAAATGGCAAAGATAGCGCCTTTTAAAGGTGTGTTATATAATAAGGAGAGAATAAGGAATATCGGGTTAGTTGTAACCCCGCCGTATGATGTTATCACACCAGAGGACCAGAATAGGTTCTATAAAAAACATAAAAATAATATAATAAGGCTGGAGCTTGGAATGCAGTTTTCAGAGGATAACCAATCCAATAACTGCTATACACGGGCAGCCAGATTTTTTGATGAGTGGCTTAACAAGGGCATCCTTGTAAGAGAAAACCTTCCATCTATTTATTTATATGAACTCAGCTATGCTGTAAATGGAGAGAAAAGAGAATTGACAGGATTTATCTCTCTTGTCTCCCTTGATAATGGGGGACTCCTTCCTCATGAAAATACCCATAAGGGACCGAGGGATGACCGCTTGAATCTCCTGAGAAGCTGCGGCGCATCCTTCAGCCAGATATTCGGCCTTTATCCTGATGCTGAAAACAGCATAATAAAAAAGATGACGGCATCTGCAGGAGAGGATAAGGCAGCAATTGATATAAAAGATGAGTCAGGCATACAGCACAGGATGTGGCAGATATCAGACCCTGTTATAATAAACCATATAAAAACAGCTATGAATAATAAGCCGCTCTATATTGCAGACGGCCATCACCGCTATGAAACAGCGCTCAATTATAGAAATGAAATGATAACAAAATTGAAAAAGACAACTAAAAAAGAGGCATTCAATTATATAATGGTATTCTTAGCAAACATTGAACACCCTAACTTAATGCTTCTGCCAACACACAGGCTTATCAATTTTAAAAAGCCGATTAACTTTACAAGCCTTGAAAAGAATTTTAAGGTTGAGGAATTTAAGATATCAGGCGATGAGGCATCATCAAGAGAAAAACTCCTTGCTGAAATGAAGAAAAAAGGAGAGAAGGGGCATGCCTTTGGTATGCTCTATCCAAAGAGCAAGAGCTATTATCTATTAACATTAAAGAATGAGGCTGCATTAGATGCCTATTCAGACAAAACTCATTCTTCTGCATGGAACAGGCTTGATGTATCTATACTCCACAGGCTTATAATTGAGGATGTCTTTAAGATAAAAAACAACAGTGAAGGTAAGATAGTCTATGAACAGGATGACAATATTGCAGCAAAGAGGGCGTTAAACGGAGAATTTAACATCTGCTTCTTTTTGAATCCAACAAGGATAAAAGAGGTAATAGAGATTGCGAAGGCTAAAGATAAGATGCCGCAGAAATCTACATATTTCTTTCCAAAACCCCTAACCGGCCTTGTGATGAACAAGATTGAAGGTGAGGAAATAGAGTAACTTATCTATATCCTCTGGCATTGGAGCTTTGAACTCCATGTATCTTTCTGTAGCAGGATGGATAATGCCGAGCCTCTCTGCATGGAGCATCTGTCTTGGTATATTAATATTATTCCAGTTCCTCATAATCTTTCCGCCGTATTGGACATCGCCAAGAACAGGGTGCTTGAAATGCGAAAGATGAACCCTTATCTGATGAGTCCTTCCTGTTTCAATCTTTATCTCAAGGAGGCTTGCGTTTTTAAATCTCTCAATTACCTTAAAGTGCGTAACTGCTGTTTTAGCCCTTCTTGTTTTTGGAGATATCTTTTTTCTGTCTTTAATATCTCTTCCAATAGGCACCTCTATTGTCCCGCTCTCCTTTTTAACAACACCTGCAACAAGCGCAATATACCTTTTCTCAACCTTGCGCATCTTAAACTGTTTTGATAAATGCTGATGGCTATGGTCATTCTTTGCTGCTACAAGCACGCCTGATGTGTCCTTATCAAGCCTGTGAACAATCCCAGGCCGCTCCTTGCCGCCGATGCCTGTCAAATCCTTGCAGTGATACAGGAGTGCATTAACAATTGTGCCGCTGTAATTCCCTCCTGCTGGATGAACAACTATTCCTGCAGGCTTGTTTATTACAATAATGGAGCTGTCTTCATAGATTATGTCTAAGGGGATATTCTCAGGCAGGATTTCTAATTCAGCGGGAGGGGGTATATTAACAACAATCTCATCATTTAAGCGGAGCCTGTAATTTGGTTTTACTGTTTTATTATTGACTAATACATGGCCGTCCTTAATCAGTTTTTGAAGGTATGTCCTTGATATGCCAATATCCTGCTTGATTAAAAAATGGTCTATCCTTGTGTGCAGGTATTCAGGTGTTGCAGAGAATCTTGCTGTGCGCTCTTGTGGAGACATCATACAGTCTTCTTTTTAAAGAAAATCTGTGAAAAGAAAAACAAAACTATCCCTGTTGTTATTGCAGAATCAGCAATATTAAAGGCTGGCCAGTGGTATTGCTGAAAATAAAAATCAAGGAAGTCTGTTACTGCCCCATGCCTTATCCTGTCAATCAGATTGCCGATGCTTCCTCCGAGTAGAAGCGCAAAGGCAATAAGGGAGATATAGTCATTTTTTTCTGTCTTATAAAAAAGAAAACCAATTATGCCTATTGCAAAAACAGAGACAATGATAAAAAAGGGGACTATAAAGCCCTCTGACTTATCAGCCAAAAAACTGAAAGCAGCGCCTTTATTAAGCACATAGGTAATATCAAAAAGACCGTCTATAATCTTTATTGACTGATGGAGTTTCATGGACTTCTGTATATAGAATTTTGTGAGCTGGTCTAAGACAATAACAGGGAGGGTTATAATTAGGATAATTGTATATTTTGTATTCATTGCTTTTATATCTAACTCAGCGCCTCAACGCATCTATTGCACACAGTCGGGTGCTTTTTATCCTTGCCGACTGTCTCGCTGTAGTTCCAGCACCTCTCGCATTTTTCACCGTTAGCATGTGCAACCATAACAGACATTCCCTCAACCTCTGTACTCTTGAATACATCCTGAGGGGCTGTCTTGTTGCTATTGAGCTTTGTTGATGAGACAATAAAGATAGAGTTAAGGTCAAATCCTTTTAAGAAATTTATATCATCATCTGATGCATAGATAGAAACCTCTGCATCAAGTGAATGCCCGATTATCCTCTTTTCCTGCCTTGCAACCTCTAATGCCTTTAGCGCCTCATCCCTAATCTTTAAAAGCCTGTCCCATTTCTCTGCCAATTTTTCATCAACATATTTCTTCTCCACTTTAGGAAATGAGGCAAGATGAACGTTCTCTTCCTTGTTTGCAGGGATATACTGCCACACCTCATCAGCAGTAAAGGTCAATATCGGCGCCATTATCCTTACAAGGCTGTTTAGGATTCTATATACAACGGTCTGGCCTGCCCTTCTGCCTGTTGAATCTTTTTTAAATGTATAGATTCTGTCCTTTAATACATCAAGATAAAATGAGCTCATATCTACAACGCAGAAGTTGTGCAAAGAATGAAAGATTACATGAAATTCAAAATTATTATATGCATCCTCAACCCGCTGTATCAAGACCTGAAGCCTGTGCAATGCCCATCTGTCTATCTCAAGAAGTTCATCATCTGAAACAGCATCCTTTTCAGGCACAAAGTCATTGAGATTGCCCAAAAGAAAACGGCAGGTGTTTCTGATTCTCCTGTATGCCTCTGCAAGCCTTGTCAAAATCTCTTTAGATATCCTTATATCATCCTTATAATCCTCTGCAGAGACCCACAGCCTTAATATCTCTGCGCCATACTGCTTTATTACCTCCTGCGGCGCAACAACATTCCCTGCTGACTTTGACATCTTCTTTCCAGAGCCGTCAACAACAAACCCATGCGTAAGAACTGTCTTATAAGGAGCCTCTGCAACAGTTGCAATAGATTCAAGCAAAGAGCTGTGAAACCAGCCCCTGTGCTGGTCGCTGCCCTCAAGATACATATCAGCAGGCCATGACAGCTCTGGCCTTTCTCTTAGCACTGCTGCATGGCTCACACCAGAGTCAAACCACACATCAAGTATATCCGTTTCCTTATTAAACTCTGTCTTTCCGCACTTTGGACAGGTCGTGCCTTTTGGCAGAAGCTCGGACGGCTCTTTTAAAAACCATACATCAGCGCCCTCTTTATCAACCATGTCTGCAATGCTGTTAATAACATTCTGGTCCATCAAAGGCTCATTGCACGACCTGCATCTTACTATTGTAATCGGCACACCCCATGACCTTTGCCTTGATATGCACCAGTCAGGCCTGTTTTCAATCATGCTGTATATCCTGTTCCTGCCCCATGGCGGAACCCACCCGATCTTTTTATCAATCTGCTCTAAGGCCTTTTGCCTCAGCTCATTCTTCTCCATTGAGATAAACCACTGCTCTGTAGCGCGGAAGATAACAGGCTTCTTGCACCTCCAGCAGTGCGGATATGAATGGACGATCTTCTCCTCTTTTATCAGGACGCCGAGTCCCTTCATTTTTTCATTAATAAGCGGATTTGCCTTAAACACATTGACGCCCTGCCATTCAGGCACATCTGATGTAAACTGCCCCCTGCTGTCAACAGGCGTATAAATATCAAGACCATATTCAAGTCCGAGTTCATAGTCTTCCTGACCATGACCGGGTGCAGTATGGACACAGCCTGTTCCTGCATCAATAGTTACATGCCTGCCGAGGATAATCTTTGACTCCCTTTCAATAAATGGATGCTGGCACACAATGCCAGACAAATCGTTCCCTTTATAAGCTGCTGTAATGCTGTAATCCTTAATTCCGAATCTCTCCATGCAAGATTCTAAAAGCGGCCTGGCAAGCACCCAAACCTCTTTGTTGCCGCCGGGATTGACCAGCGCCTCAACATAATCAACCTCTGGGTGCAGTGCTATTGCAAGGTTTGCTGGAAGTGTCCACGGTGTTGTTGTCCAGATAAGGAAATAATGGGAAAGTTCAGGATAGTTTTTAAATCCGCCCTTTGTTTTTATTGCATCTGCAATAGATGCAACCTTGAACTTTACATAAACAGAAGGCGATTCTTTATCATTATACTCAACCTCTGCCTCTGCCAATGCTGTTTCACAGGAAAAACACCAGAGAACAGGCTTTTTACCGCGATATACACTCCCCTTTCCTATAACCTTACCGAGTTCACGGACAATAGAGCCTTCGTATTTGTAATCCATTGTCAGATACGGATTATTCCAATCGCCAAACACGCCAAGCCTTTTAAATTCATCGCGCTGGATATTGATATATTTTTCTGCATACTCCCTGCAAAGCTTTCTTATCTCTATCTTAGAGAGCTCCTTTTTCTTTGGCCCAAGATTCTTGTCAACCTGATGCTCAATTGGCAGGCCGTGGCAATCCCATCCAGGCACATAAGGAGAATAAAACCCGCTCATTGTCTTATGTTTTACGATTATATCTTTTAGGATTTTGTTTAAGGCATGGCCAATGTGTATGTTTCCATTCGCATAAGGCGGCCCGTCATGGAGGATAAACTTTGGCTTTCCTTTTCCCTTTTCAGCGAGCTTTTTGTAAAGCTTCTCATCTTCCCATTTCTTTAAGAGCTCAGGCTCCTTCTGGCTAAGATTCGCCTTCATGGGAAAATCTGTCTTTGGCAGGTTTAATGTATCCTTATAATCCAACTAACGCCTCCGTAAACGTGGTAAATCTTTGTGTTTAAAAGGAGATACTACATTAAACCTACATTTGTGTCAAGCCCTGCAAGGCAAAACATTTCATAGGCGCTTCTTATTTTCCGGCTGTCTCTATTTTCTTTAAGTTGATTGGAGATTAAATAACAGGTATGCGCTATTTACAAAAAAGACTTGACACTATCTGGTTCAGATTCTACAATTAAAATAATAAATGGGAAAAATAGTTGGTTTTGTGGTCATCTTTGGCGAAGGGATAAGAAAACGACACTATTATGAAACTGAAAAGGGAAAGGTTGTCTATTTCAGTGTTCAATTAGAAATAGGCGTTAAAGGTGATTGGAAGGTTGCAATAAGTGATGAATAAGTTCACAGAATTTCTGGCAATGGTTTCAACAGAATTTCATAGATACTTAATGGAAAATGAGGAATTTGCAGATAAAATTCCAGTAAATGCGCTGGTTATATTTCAGATTGAAGGAGAAGACAAGTTTAATGAGTGGCATAAAGAGACATCTTTAAAAAACAGGGGACCAGAACAGCCTGTAATATATATTTTTGTAAAGAAATGGAGAAAACATTCCTCAATTGAAGAGATAAGTCTGGCAGGCGCGGCGTAAGCCTTGAAAGCAAAGGATATAAATATTACTGAGGATACAATTACAGCTTATCTTGCAGATGGGCGCTGATTAAAGAAATGAGCAATAAATATTTGAGGGTTATACTACTTCCAGATGGAAAAACAGCGCATAATGCCTTTTTTGGCAAGATTTTTACACCATGAAAATAAAATACTTTCAGGATACTGATACCCTGCCCCACATTTTTTCTTTTGAACAAGTAGCAGCTTAACAAACGGTTTGTTATGCTTTGGCAAGCAAGATATTATTAGCCTCTGAGGTTATATGGTTTCCTCTCTGCCGACAGGCAGGCTGGATAATATTACTATATGCATGTTATGCAGTTAGAAAATTATAGAAAAACAAAAAAACCTGTAAATCGTGCTTAAATTTGACCTATATCAAGAAACTATCTAATAACATTGTTAGGTTGCCAAATGAAACGACAAAACTCCCTTCTCGTTGCGATGGCGGCAACTTCCGTAGTTGCTGGTCTTATCAAACCACACATGTCCCATCCCGAGCGCGTCGTGGATGAGCTGTGGGTTGTTGAGACCTTTGTAATGGCCATATTGCTCTTCGTATGGTGCAAAGCTCATGCGGAGTCACGGAGCATCCAGCCACCAGCCGGCGCTCCTTTACTCGTTGGGCTCGTCGCCGTGATCGGCGTACCCTACTATTTCTTCCGAACAATGCCATGGAGGTCTGCCCTTTGGGCTTGTTCCAAAGCATTAGGATTCTTGCTCGCGCTGATGTTTCTTAGCATCGTCGCTGCGGTAGTTAGTGGCCTTGCGGTGACCTAACAATCGGTTCCAGCCGACGCTTCCTTTTGGGCAAATACCTGCTTCACGCAGCATCCTCCGAAGAGTCTCTCTGCCAATCTCTATCCCTTCTTCCCTTTGTAAAATCCCCTTTAAATGTGTATCGTTATATCCCTTGATATTTTTCCTGCACAAAAGCTACAATCTTTGACCTGACACAGTCTTCTATCCTCCGAGGGTTTTCTCTCCCACCGTTCTTGTGTATCAACCCCCTTATCCCTTCCTCCCGAACACTCGCCAACATCCGGTATATCTGCCGATCCGACCGATACAATATCACCCCAGCCTCCTCAACCTTGATATTACCATCCATCACAGCCATTATAACTTCTATCCTCTTCTTGTCCTTCATTGTCAGTAGCATCCTTCTCTCCTGTCTTTTTGACAGGATATTCTACTGACATTTTCATCGGGCAGCTATACTGACATTTTCATTAAGCTATCACATAATAAAAATACAACACACTATCTGATAGCTGATACTGCTTGACTTTCTGATTGGTAATACTATAATATGGGTATTACCAATTTGGAGGTAAGAAAATGTCAACAATAACAAAAAAGGGGCAGGTAACAATACCAAAGCCATTCAGGGATAAACTTCACATCAAAGAAGGTGACAACTTTCTTTTCGAGATAAAAGATAATCTGCTTATTGTCAGGAAGAAGGAGAGGAAATCAATATTAAGCCTTGGCGGAATTGCAAAAGGCAGAAAGATAGGTGCGGGGAGTGAAAGAGAATATACCAAAAAGGTCATCGCAAGGAAAATTGCCAAAGAAGGATTAAAGAATGGATGAGCCTATTTTTGTTGATACCAACGTTTTTCTAAGATTTTTTGTCAGAGATGTTGAATCCCTTTACCAGAAGGCCATGGGGCTTTTTGAAAAAGCAGAAAACGGAGAGGTAAAACTTGAAACAAGCGATATTGTGATTGCTGAGATTGTCTGGGTTCTTGAATCATACTATGATTTCTCAAAGGCAGAGATAAAGGAAGTGGTTGATACAATCCTTGAGACAAAAAATATAAGGGTAGCTAATTATGAAAGGATTAAAGAAGCCATCAGCCTTTATGCATCAGAGAAGATGGATTTTATTGATGCCTATAATATCGCATATATAAAAGCAAGGGGACATACAAAGGTGGCAACATTTGATATAAAGCATTTTAAGAATATTCAAGGGATAGCGCCTATCTGGTGATATAAAGCGGTCTTTTATCCACCTTCACTATAACAACCTCCTATTGAATTACCGTTCTAAAATATATTATTTTTTTTCGCTTGACAAAACAATTAAGGTATGGTTCAATTGATTCAGTTGAAGTCTTGTTGGGAATATATTATCTGCAATAAGGAAAGGAGAACAGGCCATGGCAACAGCAAAAAAGGAATTGTTTTCAGAAAAGGTAAGGGCAGGCAGCCGCACCTATTTCTTTGATGTAAAAGAGGCTGCCACCGGTGCAAAATATCTGGTAATCAATGAATCAAAAAAAGTTGGCGAATCCCACGAGCATAACAGGATAATGATTTTTGAAGAGGACATCCCATCTTTCAGCGAAGGCCTGCACAAGGCCGTGGGCTTTATACAGAAATAAGGGGGACTGCTAATTCCATCGGTAATGTTATCCATTTCCCTATCCTCTTGCGGGAGAGGATGAAGGGTGAGGGGAGCAGAGGATATGGATACCTCTAAAATTATTTACTCAATTAATATTGAAGATGTTCAAAATGTTGCTGAAGAAAAGATAGGAAGAAGTCTTACGAATAAAGAATTGCAAATCATTGAAGATAAAATTGGCGATTATATAGACTGGTATGGCGCTATTGATATGGCTATGCAAAATGAAGTTTTGCATTGACAGCAGAAGGAAGCAGGAAAATTTATTGAACAAAAGGTCTACAGGGAGCCTTTTAAAGAGGTTGGGAAGGAAAAGTGTGAGGGTCAAATAATATTGGGTGAAATTTTGTGGCAATAGAGAAAGAGCTTAAAAGAGTGGATTAATTTAAAAAATGTGGCAACCCCAATTTTTTATAGACCGCTTCTGTTAAACTTCTATTGATTTAGTTAGAATCTTAAATAGTGCTTAATAGACATTTTTATGAAAATAACATCCTTTAAGATCAAGAATTATAAAAGCTTTATTGATTCTGGCGAACTAAGGCTTTCATCTGGCTTTAATGTTATAATAGGCCAGAATAATGTTGGAAAGACGGCATTATTAGAAGCCCTTTGTTTGAAGTTTATTGGAAAGCCACACAAAAGTTTGATGTCAGTTCCACGGCCAACCATCCCTCCTAACCCAATCTCATCTGCTGAGGTTATACTTACGGTTAGTGGTGACGAGCTTAGAGATGTTCTTTTAAATTTTTCAGATTTTTATCTGCCAATTTCTGCAACCCAAAATAAGTCGGGACCCGAGAGTATCAAACAGCATTTTAATGATATTCTTTCTATGCCTGAGATTAGCCTTAAATTGGATCTTAATGCAAAGCAAAATAATCAGGCTACCTTTCAAATAACACAATTCCCTTCCCATGGGCTTTTTAATAGTGACAGTAATTCTAATCTTTTTGCTTATTTTCAGCCTTCGTCAGACAAGTCAAGATTTACCTACATAAGAAATGAAACGCTCGATAAATCTTTAGATTTTGGGCTACCTGTTATAGCTTATTTTAGAGAAAGGGTTTATATTTTTCGCGCTGAACGTTTAAATATAGGCTCATGTGGCTTTGGGAATAATCCTATATTGGCGCCGAATGCCCAAAACCTTCCAGAAGTTTTAAATCTCCTACAAAGCAATTCTGCAGGATTTAATCGCTTCAATGAGCTTGTCAGACAGATATTTCCATCTATATATCGGATTTCTGTGGTAGCAAAAATAAATAACCAGTTTGAAATTGTTGTATGGACTGAAGACCCACGGACTGAACGCGAAGACCTTGCTATAGAACTTTCAGAAAGTGGTACTGGCGTTGGACAAGTACTGGCAATTCTTTATGTAGTAATTAATTCTAAATTTTCAAGGACTATTATAATTGATGAACCAAATAGTTTTCTTCACCCTGGTGCTGCTCGCAAATTAATTGAAATTCTAAGTCGTTTTCCTGAGCATCAGTACATTATATCAACTCATTCTGCAGAAATAGTCAAAGTAGCCAACCCAAATACTCTGGCTTTACTTCGCTGGGAGAAACCACAAAGTGTCATAGAACCATTGAATATTCAACAAATCAAAGATGTTCAGAGATGTCTAATAGAAATAGGTGCAAAATTATCAGATGTCTTTGGCGCTGATAATATTTTATGGGTTGAAGGCCAAACTGAAGAAGAGTGCTATCCCAAAATACTGCGGCATGCAGCGACGCATCCATTGTTAGGCACTTCAATTGTGGCAGTAAAAAACACAGGGGATATTAAAGGAAAGCATAAGGCCCTAATCTTAGATATTTATAAAAAACTGAGTAAAGGAAATGCATTATTGCCTAGGGCAATTGCATTTATATTTGATAAAGAAGGATTAACACCAAAAGAAATAGAAGATATCCATCGTGAATCTAAGGGACTCGTGTCCTTTCTGCCGCGGCGAACCTACGAAAATTATTTTATTAATCCCGAAGCACTTGCAGCAGTTATGGCGACACTTATTACTTTTAAAGAAAAACCGTTAATTGTGGAGCAAATCACACAATGGCTTATTAGCAATGGAGGAAAGAAAAAATATATAGACATTCCAAGTGATAGGATAGATATAGCAGATATTGAATGGTTGGGAAAAGTGCATGGAGCTAAATTGCTTGAAGATCTGTTTGCAGGTCTTTCTGATGGCAAAGAACAATATCGGAAAACTATTCACTCTATTCAACTTACCGACTGGTTGATTGAAAATAAGCCTGACACCTTTGCTGAATTATCCAAATTTTTATTAAAAATACTTGGTATTAATTTTGACAAAACTTAATAATGAACCTGTTTGAGGATATAAAAATGATTGATACTCTTGGACTCTCAAGGAGTGTGCTATGAAAGTTTATAAACTTATGTTTGAGATTTTTGTAACAGATTCGCCAAAACAGGATGGAATTCTGACTTACATGTTGTTTAAAGCTCCTAACAAAGAGTAAGCAGAAATGATAGCAGAAGAACTACCACAAAATATTGATAGGTTATTAGATTATGAAGAATGGAGAGTGCTTTCTGTAAGAGAATTTGATTTAGATACAGAAGCCTCAAAGGATACAGAAATAATTAACAGTTATATAGAGACAATTAGAGACGAACTGTCAAAAGAAAGAAGTGAAAAATAAGCGAATTTATAGATACTAATGTTCTATCTGCTGAAAGGCTCTGGGTTCAGAGAGGAATTTTACCGACGAGATAGTTTATTTTGGAGACAATACTAATGTGCCACAAAAATTTAATAACTTCTGACGGCGAAAAACTTTTTCTTGCCTTCTTTGAGTTTATTAGCGGTGAGTATGAGCAGAGCTTTGAGAAGACTTCTTATGCAGCGGAGATTGACGGCAATCAGGACTGATGGGACTTATAGGAACATATAAATGAACAACAAAAGAAATGAAAAATCACAACCCACACTGATTCCTCCTCATGGTGGATACCGCAGCCTGAAGTCCTATCAGACTGCTGAAATTATCTATGACGCAACAGTGGTATTCTGCAATCGCTTTATTGATAAACGTTCACGCACGCACGACCAGATGGTTCAGGCAGGCCGCAGCGGCAAACAGAACATTGCCGAGGGAAGCATGGCATCAGGCACTTCAAAGAAGAGCGAATTGAAGCTGATTGGCGTTGCCCGTGCAAGTCTTGAAGAACTGCTGCTTGATTATGATGATTTTTTGCGGCAGCGAGGGCTGCCATGTTGGGAGAAAAATCATTCGCAGGCACAATCTATCAGAAAACTTGCTTGGGAAAAGAATAGGTCTTATGAGACCTATAGGACTTATATAGAGGCTTCGCCTCCTGAAACGGCTGCTAACACACTTATTTGCTTGATTCACCAAGCTAATTATCTGCTTGACCAGCAATTGCGGCAGTTGGAGAAACAATTTTTAGAAGAGGGCGGGTTTACAGAAAGGCTTTATCAGGCGCGGCAAGAGGCAAGGAAAAAATAACAATAAACATGCAAACCTATAACCTTTATAAACTCCTTAAAGATGAGTTAAAAAACGGCTCCTCTGACCTTGTTACGAGGGCATCAGGTCAGGTAATAAGAGAGAGGATTGAAAAAGACCTCACAAAAGAAAAA
>JAHFEP010000302.1 GCA_023248415.1 Nitrospirota bacterium | reverse complement strand
TTGGAAAGGTCAAATCCAGTTTCTTTGCTGTGTCTGCAGCAACCTCTTTTGGGTCTTCAATATTAACAGCTAATACCACAAAGCCCTTATCTTTAAGTTTTCTGTACGCCTGCTCCACAACAGGCATCTCTTTTTTGCATGAGGGGCACCTGCTTGACCAGAAGCGGAGCATTACAGCCTTTCCCTTAAAATCACTGAGCCTTACCTCTTTATTATCAATGTCCATAAGTGTAAAATCTATAGCGGGACTGCCTAATTTTGTTGTTACATTATCAGATGACTTATAGCAGCCCTCCAGACTCAGGAAAATGCCCAGAAGTCCTGATATGAAAAAGAGGACTAATATTTTGTTCAGCTTATTTCTTCTCATCTTTATTTCCGCCTCCGAAAATCTTTTCAAAAGGATTCTTAACAACCCTTCCCTTATAACTCATTGCATGTTTTTCTGCATCCTCAAACTTTAAGAATGTATGAATCTTGTTGTTATTAACATTATTCGTTATAATCTCGCTCTCAACATAATGGGCAATGGATGAGTCTATCTTCTCTCCTGTTACCTCGTCTGTAATCCTTATATAAGAGACTGCATCCTTATTCTGAGAGAGCCACATATATGCACAGTATATAGAATCAAACTTCTTTACTTCATCATTTTTTAGAATTATATCTACCTGATATATAGGTTTGATGTGAACGCCGTCAAAATCACATTTTTCTATTTTGTGTGTCTTTTTATATATTGAGCTGCCAAATGCAATGGCAATCATAAGCATCAAAAATATTCCGCTTTTAATCCATTTGTTCATATTTTATCCAATAATTAAGTGAATGCTAATCATTAATAACGACGCTAAAAGACAAACAATCCCGAACCAGTATATCTTTTCAATGTTCTCTGTTAAAATCCCCTTTGTTTCATCATGCCTTGCTGCGATATCTATGCCGAATGCCCAGCTTGTTGAAAATATGCCAAGTATAAAAAATCCTAAGAATATGCCTGCATCAGGAAGCTCTGTCAGCAAATCATAAGGGTCGTGGTGATATGGCAGATTCAGAAGCCTCGGCGCTATCACCTCCATCATTGATAAAAGGACAATAACTACAGTAATAACTGACAGGATGCTGCCGCCAAATAGATAGAACCTTCTCCTCTTTTCAGTCTTTAGCCAGCCAAGGCCATATCCTCCAGCCATATATCCGATTAAAATAAGATTGCTTCCATAATATATCGGCAGCATCAGCTTTTTGTAACCTGCGCCGATAATGGATTGCGGTATCATTGCAGACGGCCTGTCTGCAATATCAAAGACTGTCGTACAGCATGAGACAACTGCATTTGCATCCATGCTAAAGGCAACAGCAATATCACCTATGCTGTCTGCAATTGCAAAGATACTTACAATAAATAGAAAGAATAGTTTTCTCCTCATCAAGGGATAGGTCTTTGCTGATTTGTCTATTATATATATAATCAGCCATAAACCTATTAGAAAGAAAACGAGCGGCTTTAAGACCTCCATTGGTTTTATTATCTTTGGCGCAACCTGCGTAACGCCGTATATGCACATGGCGCCTGTGATATCCGGTATATAGCTTGCCAGTGTGGCATAGAATATCGGCCAGTCTATTATCCTTACGCCAAGCAGGACAACTGCAAGGAGCATAGCAAGGTAAGCCTTGTTCTCAAGCCTTGTCCTCTCCTCATTGGTCATACCTTTTTTCCACCCTCTGAAAAGCGAAAAAGCAGAATATAGGGTTACTATTCCAAGCATGACAGATATAACAGCAATAAAAAGCAATATAATTGTAAAGGCATTAATAATCATGTTCTTTGCATCCTCTGTTCAATATCTATTAAGATACCTTCTTTAAGATTTATCTTAATATCAGCATGCGGATAAAAAACCTCATCATGCGTAGAGATTATTATGGTCATACCTTTTTTTCTTAAGTCGGTTAATATTAAAATAAGGTTTTCAATTGCCTTTGCATCTATATTTGACGACGGCTCGTCTGCAATAAGTATCTCAGGATTATTTATCAGAGCCCTTGCTATTGACACCCTTTGCTGCTCACCTCCGCTCATCTCCTCTGGCGTATGATTAATCCTCTTCCCAAGGCCAAGCCTTTCAAGCAATGCCGCCGCCCTCCCCTTCCTCTCCTTTTCGTTATATACTATCGGTATTAATGGATATGCCACATTCTCCCATGCAGAGAGCCTTGGAATAAGATTGAAATCCTGAAATATAAAACCTATCTTTTTTCTTCTGATAAGCGCAAGCGACTCATCTGATAAAACAGAAAGCTCCTCATCATGCAGAAATATCTTTCCCTCTGTAGGCCTGTCAATAGCGCCGAGCAGGCTTATAAGGGTTGTCTTTCCAGAGCCTGACGGGCCTGAAAGGATAGTAATCTGTCCCCTTTTTATTTCAATATTAATATCCATCAGCGCCTTTATCTCCTCTGGCCTGTTTGGATTATAATATTTAGAAAGCCCTTCGGTTTTAAAAACTATATTGTTTATGTTCATTTATCAATACCTATAATCAAATCAGACAGCAAAGTAAAAAGCTCCAGATGCGAGGCCGAAGCGACAACGCAGCAGATGGACTTTTTACGAAGCTGTCCAGTCACTTCATTGTTACTGCAGGAGGCGTGATAGCGCTCCTCCATGTTGAATAAATACTTCCTACCATAGTTAATATAAGCGCAAAGGCAAAGCCAAGAAATATTGGCATAGGCATATACCGCGCAGGCACTGGAAACTTTGCCAGTATCCCTATCTCTGCAATAAAAAACTGGGCAATCAGAAACCCGTTAAAGAATTTTATCCATACAAAAGATATGAGCAGTGCAAGCGGCGCAGATGTTAAGCTGATTAAAAGATTTTCAAT
>JAHFEP010000301.1 GCA_023248415.1 Nitrospirota bacterium | reverse complement strand
ATGCCTGATGTTGGAATCCCCATTGCCATGTTCTGATATAATGCGCCGTCCTTCTGCTCTGCCATCCATTTTAAATCAGCAAAATTCCTCGACTTTAGCGGCAGGCTTGCGCCGCCAGGGCCGTCGCCCGCGCCTGCCTTGCCGTGGCAGAAAGCACAGTCCCTGAAATAGATGTCCTTGCCTTTTGCTGCCATATCCTTTGTGCTTGAAAAGGAGACAACATAGAAGATCACATCCCAGAGGTCATCATCCTTCGTATTAGTGAAGGCAGACATAACGCCTTTTCCTTTTCTTGTAATACTATAAAGCTCTGCAGGGCTTTTTAATCTCATTTGAGAGTGGTCTGTAAAATCTGTCGGCTTTGGATTCATGCTTCCTGCGGCATTGCCTTTTCCATTGCCGCTTACGCCATGACAGAAACCGCACTGTTTGTCATATATTGCTTTGCCGGCAGAGGCAACGGGCTTTTTCTTTGGAAACTCATCCTGTGCAAAGGCATTAGAAGCAAAGACAAAAAATAAGGCTAAAAGTAGGAAAAGAGCTTTTTTCATTGTCAGCCTCCTCTTAATGTAGGGACGAACCTTGTGTTCGCCCTCAATAAGGGCAGACAGATGGGTCTACCCCTACTTGAAACAGATGTCATTGCGAGCGAAGCGAAGCAATCTACTACCAATCACTACCAATCACGCATTACAAGAACAAGATTGCTTCGGGACTCTGTCCCTCGCAATGACAGAAAATATCGCTAAATCTGTATTACCTTACACCTATTACATGTTCCTTTATCGGTCTCTGCATAACCCAGTTCATAGACCCCCACGGCATATTGGACTCTCTCTGTGCCTCAAAGTCAAGCAAATTCCCTTCTAACAGCATCATCTTTTCAGCATCTGTTAACTTTACCTGCTTTGTAATAAGCGATGTATATATACCGCCGTAATTTGTATCCTTAATCATAATAACGCCTACCAATACATTGTCCCTGAATACAAGTTTCTTGTATGTATCCTTTCCCTTCTTCTTTATAACTTCAAGGCCGTCTCCCTCTTTAGTAAGTGTAATGCCCATTGTCATAATTGCTGTTCCAAATAATGGGAAGGAGTTTAATCCCATTCCGCCTGCATACACACGTTCCATTCCTGCCATATTAGCGCCAGCAACACGACCCTGCTCAAATGCCAAGGGCAGGATAGCAAGGACGCGAGTATCCTTGTTTATAAAATCATAAGCCTCAACAACATCACCGCCTGCATAGATGTCCTTTACAGAGGTCTGCATGCGGCTGTCAACAACTATCCCCCTGTTCACCTTTATATCTGTGTCTTTAACAATCTCAACATTTGGCCGCACACCAATTGCCATTACAACAAGCTCGCAAAGCAGCTCCTCTCCATTATCAAGAATAACGCCCCTCACCTCATTCTTATTATTGCCAAGTATCTCCTTAACAGTTCTTCCTGTCCTTATCTTTACACCCTTTTTATTTAATTCATCATGTATAAGCTCGCCTGCCTCTTCATCCAATGCAAGGCCAAGCACCCTCTGTGAAAGCTCAATAATTGTTATATCCTTTTTCATTGCGCCAAAGCCCTTGACAGCAGAAAGTCCGATAAGCCCGCCGCCTATAACTACAACCCTCTTTGCATTTTTGCCGAGTCTTTTGAAATTTTCTGCATGACCCCATGTTGTTAATGGAGAGACGCCTGTAAACTCAAGCCCTTTTGTAGGAGGAATAAACGGGGTTCCGCCTGTTGAGATAAAGAGCTTATCAAAACCGAGCCTGCTTCCGTTTTCTAATACCAATTCTTTCTTTTTTGTATCAATTGTCTTAACCTTTGTGTTTAATCTCAGATTAACCTTCATTATATCATAGAACGGCTTATCACGATAATACATGTGCTTTGTCTCCCAGTCTCCGCCCATCCAGTATGATATTAGCGGCCTTCCATAAGCCAGATAAGGCTCATCTGAGATGACTATTATCTCGCCTTCTTTATCAAGATTACGGATCGCCTCAACTGTGCTTATGCCTGCGTAAGAATTGCCAATAATTACATATCGCATATAATAGTCCTTCCTTCCACTCACTCTATCCCTTGTATGTATATGTCATTGCGAGCGGAGCAAAGCAATCTCAAATCCCCCTCTTTTCTAAAGAGGGGTTAGGGGAGATTATAGGATTGCTTCGTCGCTAAAGCTCCTCGCAATGACACTTAACCTTGTGCATTTGTATTATTTTGATGAACCCAGCAGATGCTGCTGATATCCAAGCCTCTCTGCATATTCTTTTCTCTTTGTGTAATCATAAGAGTGCGCGCCTGTCTGAACAATTGCGCCCGGCCTGCATGCAGCAACGCATGGGGCAGTTTTATATGATGTGCAGCCGTCGCATTTCCTTGCAATGTGCTCTTCCTCTGACCTTGTAATTGCGCCAAATGGGCAGGCCATAACACACATCCAGCAGCCGACACACCTGTCATAATCTGTCTCAACCCACCCTGTTTCAGCAAGCCTGCGTCTTGTCCCTGTCAGACAGGCAGTCATGCATGGCGCCTCTTCACAATTATGGCATAAGAGCGGTACATTGAAGCCATTTGCCTTTTTTATTGTTATTCTTGGAATTGGTTTAACCTCTGTATGCTGATAGGCAATTGCCTTTCTGCATGCCTCAACACACTGCGGACCGCCCCTGTCTGCACAAGCATCGCATTTGCCGGGGACAACCATTATATCCCTTCTGAATTCATGAACCATACTGCTGACCATATCCGCCCTTGTGCTTAATGTTGGAGATGGTTTTGGCTTCACAGTCTTTTTGGTTGGTTTAGCCTTTTTGACGAGTCTAATCCCCCCTCGCCCCCCTTTAGTAAAGGGGGGATGGGGGGATTTGGGTTTTACTTT
>JAHFEP010000130.1:2677-8027 GCA_023248415.1 Nitrospirota bacterium | reverse complement strand
GGTACGAAAACATCTCAGGAGCCGTCAACAACAGCCTCACATCGTGAAAAGATACTTTAAGGAGCAACATGTTCAATATGCAGCTGCCTGAATGTAAACTATTTAATGCTCCCAGTAATAAATGGGAAGTTTTATCAGACAGATGGGCACGGCTATCTTGTAAACTTTGAGGACTGGAATATAAAGGTTGCTTTGTACCTTGCAAGTGAGGAGAGTGTAGAGATGACAGATGAGCACTGGGAGGTTGTTAATTTTATGCGCGAGTATTATGAGAAGTACAAGATTTGTCCGTCTATGAATATACCTGTGAAGGCAATCGGCAAGAAGCTTGGACCGGAGAAGAGGAATATAAATTATATATATAAGCTTTTCTCGGGTCACGCTTGGTGGGGAAATCAAGCGTGTAAGATTGCAGGCTTTTCAGGGCCAACAGACTATGGTTTTGTGCTTGATGATAAGATTTATCAGACAGATTGGAACGGCAATCTTTTAAACTTTTGGGACTGGAACAAAGAGATTGCAGAGTATCTTGCAAAGGAAGAGAATATAGAGATGACAGATGAGCACTGGGAGGTTGTTAATTTATTGCGCGACTTTTATGAGGAGTACAAACATACGCCAATTAGTGGGGTGCTTATAAAGTTAATTGCAAGAAAACTTGGATGGGAGAAGGACAATGCAAGAAAGTATCTGTATGAGCTTTTTCCAAAAGGTGCAATGCAGGCATCTGAGATTGCAGGTCTTCCAATGCCGACTGGCGGCCCTTAAAATGGAGATTGAAAGGAAAGGATTTTAATTTAAAACAGTTAACATTAAAATGAGAGCTATGATAACTGAACTAACCGAAAAACAGAAAGAGATGATACCAGTTTATGTTGAGAAATGGGCAAAGATTGGATTGTCATGCGAGCCTGTTACGGACTATGAGGAGACAATAAATCTTTTCTATGAAAAGATATTGAATAAAAAAAGACCTGCAAAGATTATTTTATCTCCATCGCCTCTTTCAGCATGGCAGCAGGTATTGAAGTTGGGGAAGCAGCTTGTAGTGGAGCAGGTAGTAAAGCAGGTAGTGGAGCAGATAAAGCAGCAGATAAGGGAGCAGTTATGGGAGCAGTTATGGCAGAAGTTATGGCCGCAGGTAGGGTCGCAGGTAGAGCAGAAGGTATGGCGGCCGCAGCTAAAGCAACAGTTATGGCCGCAGGTATGGCAACAAGTAGGGGGTTTTGTTTATCCTTACGCAGGTGTCCAGTTTTCTGAAGTCAATTTTCTTGTTTATGATTATTTTAATGAGGTATTAGATATTCAATTTCCAAAAATATGGTTTATCTACAAAAGAATCGCAGAGTTGGGTCTCTTCTATCCTTTTGATGACATCTGTATTGTATTAGGTAGACCCGAACAAATCTCAATGAAGAACAAAGTATTGCACAATGAAACTGGAATGGCTGTTAAATACAGGGATGGCTGGGGGATATATATGCTGAACGGTGTCAGAGTTACAAAAGAGATTGTAGAGACACCTGCTGCTCAGTTAGACCCTGAGATTATTCTAAAAGAAGAGAATGCAGAAGTCAGACGGGAGATTGTCAGAAAAATAGGAGTAGAGAGATTAGAAAAAAAATTGAAGCCTCGTGTGTTAGACAAGTGGGGTGATTATGAATTGCATGACTACTCAGAGCATTTCAAAAATATGCGCTGCAAGCCTATCTATCTGAAGATGAAAAATCCAAGCATCGGTGCATGGCACTATGAAGGGGTGAATATCAGAGAGATGTCTGCCCCTACATGCCAGGCAGCTTTGGAATGGAGATTGAAGGGAAAGGATTTTAATCCAAAACAAATAACATAAAGAAAGGTGAAGGATATTAAGAAGGAAAAAGTAATGATGACCCTTCTATTTCGCCTTTGACCGCTTATCGGGCTGACGGCATGCCTCATCTCAAAGGCAGTGGTGTTAGGGGAAAAAGAGCAAATACTTTTTTATATCAAAAAAACCCTCTTTGAAGCCGAGTATAGAAAAAAACCTTAGAAAATGCTATTATTATTCCTATGAAAACAAAAGAGTCTTATCTTAGACAGCTTCCATCAGTAGATGAGCTATTGAAAGAGGATACTGTTTTAAAGTGGCTTGAGAAGTCTCCTCGTGCATTAGTGCTTGATGCGTTACGGATGGCGATAGAAGAGAAGAGGAGGTTTGTCTTAAAGACACATGAAGCAAAAGACCTTCAGCCTTTAGCCTTGAGCCTTGAGTCTGAAGGTATTATTAACAGGGCAGAAGAGATATTAAACACACTCACTCAGTTGAGCCTCAGGCCTGTGATTAATGCAGCAGGCGTGATTGTCCATACAAATCTTGGCAGGTCAATTCTATCTCAAAATGCGGTTAAGAACATAGAGGCAGTTGCAAAGGGGTATTCTAATCTTGAGTATGACATTGAAAAGGGTGAAAGGGGAAAGAGGTATGCGCATGTAGAAAAACTCCTCTGCAGATTAACAGGCGCTGAGGCGGGTTTTGTTGTAAATAATAATGCTGCTGCTGTGCTGATTGCATTAAATACCATTGCGCAGAATAAAGAGGTGATTGTGTCAAGAGGAGAGCTTGTTGAAATAGGCGGCTCTTTCAGGATACCAGAGGTGATGGAGCGGAGCAACGCAAAGTTAAAAGAGGTTGGCACAACAAATAAGACGCATTTAAAAGACTATGAAAAGGCAGTAAATGATAATACTGCTTTATTATTAAAAGTCCATACAAGCAATTATAAAATAGTCGGCTTTGCAAAGGAGGTTTCAATTGCTGAGCTTGTTGGTCTTGGCAAAAAGAGAAACCTTCCTGTGATGTTTGACCTTGGAAGCGGCTGTCTTATAGATTTAAGAAAATACGGCATTGAAGGAGAGCCTGCTGTTTCTGAGTCTGTTAATGCTGGCGCTGATATTATTACCTTCAGCGGTGACAAGCTCCTTGGCGGGCCGCAGGCAGGCCTGATAGTCGGCAAAAAGAAGTATGTTGATATGATTGTAAACAATCCCCTTGCCCGCGCCATCCGCATTGATAAATTAACACTGGCAGGCCTTGAGGCAACATTGATGGAGTATCTTGATGAGGATAGGGCAGTAAAAAATATTCCAACATTAACTATGCTTTGCCAGCCGATTTCTGAAATAGAAAAAAAGGCAGAATATATTGCAGATGGTTTAAGGGCTGTTAGCAACAGGTTTGAGGTTTCTGTTATTGATGAGACATCACAGAGCGGCGGAGGCGCATTGCCGCTGACAAATCTGCCGACAAAGGTTGTTGCCATCCTTCCAAAAGGACTATCTGCAGCAGCATTTGAAGAGCTCCTTCGTAAGAACAACCTGCCTATAATCACCCGAATAAAAGAGGGTAGAATCCTTCTTGACCCACGCACAATCCAGAGGGATGAGCTTGATGCGGTGGTGAACTCCATCAAAGGTATTGCAGAGAGATTATGAGACATATAATCCTCGGCACAGCAGGCCATATTGACCACGGAAAAAGCTCCCTTGTAAAGGCATTAACAGGCACTGACCCTGACAGGCTGAAGGAAGAAAAAGAGAGGGGCATAACAATAGACATTGGCTTTGCCTTTCTTAATCTTGGCGATATACGGATAGGCATTGTAGATGTGCCAGGCCATGAGGGTCTGATTAAAAATATGCTTGCAGGCGCCGGAGGTATTGATATTGTAATGCTTGTTATTGCAGCAGATGAGGGGATAATGCCGCAGACAAGGGAGCATCTATCTATATGCAATCTGCTAAATGTTAAAAAGGGCATTGTGGTTCTTACAAAAAAAGACTTAGTAGAAAAAGACTTTCTTGAGCTTCAGATATCAGAGATAAGGGATTTTGTTAAAGGGACTTTTCTTGATGGATGTTCTATAGTATCTGTCTCCTCAAAGACAGGAGACGGGATTGAGAGTCTTAAAAAGGAATTGGAAGGAATAGCAAAAGAGGTAAAGACAAAGTCTTCAGAAGGCCTTTTTCGTCTGCCAATAGACAGGGTGTTTACAATAAAGGGTTTTGGCACAGTAGTAACAGGCACGCTTGTCTCAGGGAAAATAAAACAGGATGATGCAATAGAGGTTTATCCAAAAGGGATAAAGGCAAAGATAAGGGGCATCCAGACGCACAATCAAAAGACAGAGGAGGCCTTTGCAGGCCAGAGGACTGCATTGAATCTCTCTGGTATTGAAAAGGAGCAGATAGAAAGGGGCGATGTTGTTTCCCTTCCTGATTATCTTCAGCCGGCATACATGATTGATGCAGAGTTGAATTTATTAAAAGATGCAAAGAGGCCATTAAAAAACAGGACACGAATACGTTTTTATACAGGCACAGCAGAGGCAATGGGAAGGGTCTATTTATTAGACAAAGATGAGCTTAATGAGGGCGGGAATGCTGTTGTGCAAGTCAGATTAGAAAGCCCTGTTGTCTGCCTTTCAGGCGACAGGTTTATTATAAGGCAATATTCACCAATGGAGACCATTGGCGGCGGTGAGATTCTTGACCCTTATGCCTTGCGGCATAAAAAGAGAGATGCAAAGGATATTATAAATGGGCTTGAGGCATTTAAAAAAGATAATTTAGAGGAGAAGGTCTTATACTTTTTTAAAAAAGAAAAATCAGAGAAGTCTGGTAAAGCTCTTGAGGGCTGGATAAATACCTCTGTGGAAGACTTAAAGGCAGTTGCGGCAGCCCTTGCAAGCAAAGGCATGATTATTGATATTGGCCAGGGGTTTTATATTCATAAAAGCATATTTGAAGAAATAAGCAAAAAGATTATTTCGGGGTTAAAGGATTTTCATAAAAAGAATCCCTTAAAGCATGGTATTGAAAAAGAGGTTATTAAAGGAAATATCAAGGCTGTATCAGATACCGTTTTTAATTATGTTATTAATACACTTCAGAAAGAAGAAAAGATTTCAGCAGACAAACAGCTTTTAAGGCTTTCAGAATTTAAGGTCAAGCTTGCCTCAGGCCAGGAGGCATTAAAGGAGAAGATTATTGGTATATATCTGAAAGCAAACGCACAGCCGCCATTGCGTGAGGAGCTTTCAAAGGAATTAAAGATAGATGACAGGCAGACAAAGGATGTTATAAATCTGATGGTGAAGGGAGGAGAGCTTGTCAGGATAAACGACTCCATGTATTTTCACAAAAATGTATACGATGATATAAAGGCAAGGGTTAGCAAATTCCTTTCAGATAAAAAAGAGATGACTGTAGCAGAGTTTCGGGATATAATAAATACCTCACGGAAATATGCAGTTCCATTGCTTGAGCACTTTGATTCAATGAAGTTTACGAGGAGGGTAGGGGATAAGAG
>JAHFEP010000130.1:0-2577 GCA_023248415.1 Nitrospirota bacterium | reverse complement strand
GGGAGGAGATAGGTTTCTGGTGTGCCTCTTGGACTTCAAATCCAATGGGCCCTGATGAGAGTCAGGGTCGGTGGGTTCGATTCCCACATCCTCCCGCCAGGAAAATTGCTTTGCAATTTTCACTTATAACTTTTAACTTGTAACCAATAACTATTTCACCCTCCCCTTTGTCCCCTTCCGTCAAGGGAGGGGAAATAACAAGGGGTTGCAACCCCTTGTTGCAGAGATATTTCCTCTCTCCCCTTGTGGGAGAGGGTTAGGGTGAGGGGGCGAAGAGCAGAGTATGAAAAAAATAAAGCTCACATCATTGAGTCACGGCAGCGGATGCGGGTGCAAGATGACACGGAAAGATTTAGCTATCGTCCTTTCCCATCTGCCGAAAATTGCAGACCCGAATATTATTGTTGGGACTGCAACTGCTGATGATGCGGCTGTATATAAAATAGACGACAAAAGGGCTATTGTCCAGACAGTTGATTTCTTCACGCCGATTGTGGATGACCCTTATGCCTATGGCCAGATATCTGCTGCCAATTCCATAAGCGATATATATGCTATGGGCGGAAGACCGCTTTTTGCTTTGAGTATAATTGCCTTTCCAATTAAAACACTTCCAGCATCAATCCTTGAGGAGATTGTGAAAGGTGGCATTGATAAGGCAAAGGAGGCAGGCATTGAGATTATCGGCGGCCACAGCATAGATGATCCTGAGCCAAAATACGGCCTTACTGTTACCGGAGTTGTTGAGCTTGATAAGGTTGTGCGGAATGATATGGCTCGGCCCGGCGATGCGCTGATACTTACAAAACCTATTGGCACCGGGATTATATCAAAGGCGATAAAGTCTGGTAAGGCATCTGAAGAGGATATTACAGAGGTTATAAGGGTTATGAGCTTCTTAAATAAAGGCGCCTCAGAGGCAATGGTAGAGGCGGGCATTAAGGCTGCAACAGATATTACAGGATTTGGCTTTCTCGGCCATCTGTATGGCATGTTAAAGGCAAGCGGTGTTGGGGCAAGACTTGTCCTTTCTTCTATCCCTATTCTTCATGGTGTAATGGGTTATGTTAAAAAAGGGCATATCCCTGGCGGCACAAAGAACAATTTGGACTATGTTAAAGAAAAGATTATCTGGAAAGACTCAATAACAGATGAGACAAAATATATCTTAGCTGATGCCCAGACCTCTGGAGGCCTTTTAATCTCCTGCCAAAAGGATAAGAAGGAAAGGCTTATTACACTTCTCTCTAATGCCAATTGCCTTGCAGTATCCGAGATTGGCGAGGTTGTAGAGGACAAAGAAAACAGGATATGGATAAGTTAATAATCCTGTAATCTTCATTAGTTAGAAATACTTAACAATCTTAAATCAAAAATACCTTGACAATCTTAGTCATATAAGGTATAACTTTTCCGTTTTACCTTACTTTTGGGAGGGAGGAAGGTAGTTATTTTCTTACCAAATATTTTATATAATCGCATTCGCATTAATTTTTTAAATTCTTTCCTAACTTGTTTTATTGCATCAATAAAAAATCCCGAAGCGTACAGTTTTATCCCTAACTTGAGCAGGCAATAATAAGGGGGCGTAATTTACTGTGAATACACAGGTAATGGATATTCATCAGAAAAATAAGAAATCTATGAAGACGAAGTTTTTTGATGCCTTTATCTTAATCGGTTTGTTGATGAATGTTGCTGTTGCCTTTTTGTTAATTATTTATTATTTTATCTATTCAGGAAAATAAATTGGACCATGCTGTATTACAATACAGTTTCTAAGTCTATAAAATGATAAGGGAGGGATAAATTAATGATGACCACAAAGAAGAAAAGTGAAAAAGAAGAAGAATCAAAGAACGGAAAATATCTGTTCTTTGGTGTTCTTGTTGCGGTATTAATCTATTTTTGGTGGCTTGTGCTATACAGCCATGGCGTAAAGGCAGTGCATTAAAAGGTTATTGAAAAACTCTAAAATAACCATAAATGTCATTCCCGAACGCTCATACTGAGCTTGTCGAAGGACTGGATTCCCTGTCTGCCGACAGGCAGGCTGCCAGATACATGCAGGAATGACATGCTTATAAATTTTGGATTTGTTTAGGATTTAGAATTTTATTATATAATGTTCTGAAAGGAGGGGAGGAATGAAATCAGGAGCCTTTATAGCCGCTTTGGTGGGAAGCGGAATATATTTCTTTTTGGTTGATGTGCTTTTAATGAAGTTTCAGGGCTTGACCCTCTTTCCAAAATAGGGGGGATAATAATCCCCCTATATCCCCCCTTTAGTAAAGGGGGACAGCAGGGGTTATAGAAGGAGGAAGGATAATGAGTTTTTTTAATAAGGGAAAGATTATAAAAAGACAGGCATTGGCGATTACCCTCATATTCTCGCTGATGTTAATAGTCCCCTTGATTGCATCTGTAGTAACGCCTGTCTCAAAGGTATTTAATACAGAGGTTGTTTCTGCTTCAGAGAAGGCAGAGAAAAAAGAGGCAGTAGAGGCCGGCGCCTCAAAAAAAGAAGAAGGGGAAAAGGTAGAATATCCGCCGGCGCCAAAGTTGAAGGAAAAGGAT
>JAHFEP010000129.1 GCA_023248415.1 Nitrospirota bacterium | reverse complement strand
AGTTTACCTCAAGCGGCCCTACTACAATTGTCTTTAAAAACATCTTGCCCTCCTTAAAGCCTGAAACGTTCTTTCATCATCTCAAGAAAAAAATGCGTCTCTTCGCTCTTTAAAATAATATGCGTAATCGCATACAAAAATACACTGAAGATAATAGTTCCGCCGAGTATCAATATCTTATCCATTATATAACCCTTGGTCTGCCAGATTCCCATCCCTGCAACATACCATGCCACACCTGCTATTATCAATGATGCTGCAATGGTTCTTGCCATGGACTTCATTATCCTTTTTCCTCCAATGCTGCCAAGTCTTTTTCTTAAGAGATAGAGGAGTAAAGAAAAATTTACAATTGATGCAACTGATGTTGCCAGTGCAAGGCCTTTGTGTTTCATGGGAAACATCAGGATAATATTTAATACAATATTTACACCCACTGCAATTGCCCCTATCTTCACAGGTATCTTTGTATCATTCAAAGAGTAAAATGCAGAGACAACAATTCTTACACCAGCAAATGCCCAGAGCCCGACAGAAAAATATATCAAGGCATCTGCTGTGCCAATAGTTGCAATATAATCAAATTTTCCATGCTGGAAGATAAGGCTTATGATAGGTATACGCAGAAGAATAAGTCCAAGCATTGACGGTATAGTTATAAAAAAGATAAGCCTCAGTCCAAAGGATAAGGTCTCTTTGAGCTCTTCGTAATTATGCCTTGCTGCCTGCTCTGCCATTGAAGGGAGTATGGCAGTTGATAAGGCAATGGCAAAAACACCCATTGGAAAATTTACAAGCTCTCTGCTGTATGCAAGATAAGAGATGCTTCCATCAATAAGAAATGATGCGAGGATAGTTGTAATAAAAAGATTTACCTGTGCAACAGACTGACCGAGCATTGCTGGAATAAACAGATTCTTAATTCGCACTACCCCTTCATCTGCAGGACGAAGCCTGAAACCAAACATCATACTTTTCTTTTTAAGGCTCGGTAGCTGAAAGAGAAGCTGAAACAATCCGCCGAGCAGAATCCCAATAGAAATAGCAATTGCAGGCTCCTTGAAAAATGGAGAGATAAATATGGCAGATGATATTATCATAATATTAAACATTACCGGTGAAAGTGCAGATGCAGCGAATGACCTCAGAGAATTTAAAATCCCCATTGCAAGGGCAGACAATCCTATAAAAAGGAGAAATGGGAACATAATTCTTGTCAACATAACAGTATATGAAAATTTTTCTGGAATCTCGTAAAAACCAGGGGCAATAATCCTGACTATAAATGGTGTAATAATTATCCCGATAATGCAGACGAATATAAGTATAATCAGCAGTAAAGTAAAGACTGCCTTTACTAATTTTCTGGCATCAGCCTTTGTCCTGTTTGTCAGATAATCTGTAAAGACAGGGATAAATGCTGCGGACATGGAGCCCTCTGCAAAGAGGTCTCTTAAGAGATTTGGTATGCGGTATGCGGCAAAAAAGGCGTCTGACATCCTTCCCGCGCCAAGATAATGCGTATATATCGTCTCCCTCACAAGACCGAGCATCCTGCTTGCCAATGTGGCAAGGCTTATGACACCTGCTGCCTTTGTTATCTTCTTGTTTTCGCTCATTGGGCTTTTTCCCTTGACAATAATAATGATTCTATGCTACAAAAACACCTTATGTCTTATGTCATATTAATTAAACTATAATCTTGGAGGTAAAATTGGCAACACATAAATCAGCAATTAAAAGGACCCGTCAGGCCCTTGTGAGCAGAGAAAGAAACAGGACAGTAATCTCTGCGCTAAAAACTATTACCAAAAAAGTGCTAACAGCAATAGAAAACAGCAACCTTGACGATGCAAAAAAATCTCTGCGAGCAGCAGCCTCTACATTTGCAAAGGCAGCAGAAAAGGGCATTATACACAAAAATAATGCAGCGAGAAATATCTCGCGCTTAACCCTAAAGGTAAATAACCTTGTTAAAAGCCTCGGTGCCCCATCAACAGAAGAAGGCGCAAAGAAGGCAGCCAAGGCAAAGCCACCAAAAAAGAGCGCAGCTAAAAAACCAAAGGCAAAAGCAGCTTCAAAGAAAAAGTCATAAAGTTCAAATTGCAGGGGCAGCTCTGCGGGCTGCCCTTTCATAGCAAGGGCGCCTGCAAAAGCCGCCCCTGCATTATCTCTGCCCCAAAATTCAATAATAGAAAAGTTTATCATATAACTTATTATGCCATTCCTTTAACACTATTGCAGAGCTTAAATATCAAGTCATTTAAGATTATCTCCGGTGAACAACCTCCGCCTTTAAGCTCGGAGTCCGCATGAAAAAAGAGCTTGTGTTTTTTTAGAATTTCATCAAGGGTAAAATTTCTAAGCTGCTCCCTGAATGCATTAAAGATATTTCCAAATAACCCAATCTTTTTTGAAACCTCTGGCGCAGAAAGACCATCTCTCTGATACTCTATCGCCCTTACCATAAGCCTGAACTGCCTTGCAATCATTGCAAGTATCATAAGAGGCGGCTCGCCGTCATTCAGCATCTTCTTCAATATCAATAGCGCCCTTTCAAGCCTCTTTTCACCAATTGCATTTATAAGATTAAATATAGAATATATCCTGCTTTTGCCAACGAGGAGTTCAATATCATCTGTATCAATCTTCTTTTTAGACTCACAGTAGGAAGAAATTTTTTTCAGCTCATTGTCTATTAAACCAAGCTCATTGCCTGCAACCTCAAAAAACATATTCAACGCATCCTCTGTAAACTCAATGCCGTAAGACTTAGCCCTTGACCTTGTCCAGAATTTGATCTGATTTTCATAAAGCGGTCCGCATGAGATAATCATGGAATTATCCTGCAGTGCCTTAAAGAATCTTGTTCTCTGGTCTATCTTCTTTGCTGTAATAATCAGGCATGTTGAATCAGAAGGTTTTTTAAGGTAATCTGCAAACCTGTCAAGGCTTGATGCAGGATATTGGTCAATATCCCTTAGCACTACAACCCTTTTTTTAGCCATCAGAGGAAGGGTGCTTACAGCATTTAATACCTCATCAATGCTGTTTTCTTTTGCATAAAAGAGATTATAATTAAAATCCTTCGTTCCTCCTGACAGGGCATTATCAACTATCTTATCTATTCCTTCTGAAATCAGAAGCCCCTCTTCGCCAACAAGTCCATAGATTGGAAAGGAGACATCCTTTTTTTTAAGCTCTTCTATTAAATCCTGATACTGTAACATAATATATTAATGCATTACCCCTAACATTTCTTTACGCTTTTTTGCAGGATTTGTCAAAATCCTTCAAATACCCGCGCCACCAAATCCGACGCAAATCTTTTAGATGCCTCTTCTATTGCCCTGTCCTTTGCTGTCCTTGTTGCAGATATATCGCCTGAAACCTTATAGTCTGCTGACTGAGTAAGCGCTGGCTCTTTCCAGATAATCTTATTTTCCCTTACATCCTCCAAAACCAGCTCACACTGTATCACTACCCTGTACTCCAGCACATTATCACCTTTGTCAAAGGATAATGGCGCAAGACTAAAGGCAATTATTCTCGCTTTAAGCACTGCATCTGCCCTGCCGATGTCAACAACCTTTAACCTTCCATCTCCGATAAACTCCTGAATCACTTTATTTGTAATAACGCTTTCAATCAGAGGCTCCTGTGTTGCATTAACAAATATAGGAACAGCAACTGCCTTTATATGCGAAGGGAGTTCATTCGTCCTTCCTGAAAAACGATAGCCGCAGGAGGAAATAGTAAGTAAGAAAATAGCAGAAAATATAATTAATATTTTATCTGACTTTTTATTCATATTACACCACAATATTCACCAGCTTGTTTTGAACAACAATTATCTTTTTTATATCCTTCCCGGAAATCCATTCCTTAGTCTTCGTGTCAGCAAGCGCAGTCTTTTTGATATCCTCCTCTGCTGTGCCAGCAGGAAGGTTAACCCTTCCCCTTACCTTCCCATTTATCTGGATTACAATCAGCATCTCCTCTGCCTTAATTGCATTAGCATTATATTGCGGCCATGCAATATTAATAACAGAGCCTTTATTCTCAAGCAATAACCAGAGCTCATCGCATATATGAGGTGCGAAAGGAGAAAGTAGAATAATCAATGTCTCAAGGGCAGCCTTTAAAACCTCTGCCTTTACGCGCTCTTTTTCTCCACTCCCTAATATTTCATTTACCAGCTCCATCATTGCAGCAATGGCAGTATTAAAATGAAAGTCTCTTTCTATATCCTCTGTAACCTTCTTTATGGTCTGATGTGTCTTTCTGTAAAGCGCCTTTTCATTATCATTTAACTTAGCAACTTCTATCTTGGCCTTTGCATCTTTAATCTCACTGCTATATTTTACCACAAGGCTCCATACCCTGTTCAAAAATCTCCATGCGCCATCAACGCCTTGATCGCTCCACTCCAGATCCTTTTCTGGCGGCGCTGCAAAGAGTGAAAAGAGCCTTACAGTATCAGCGCCGTAGGTGTCTATTAATTTATCAGGGTCAATGACATTCTTTTTTGACTTGGACATCTTCTCAACCCTGCCCTTTTCCACCCCTTTTTCGCATAACCTGCATTTATCATCTTTTACATCCTCAGAGAACAACCATCCGTGCTCAGGGCATCTTAATGTCTCCTTGCATACCATGCCCTGTGTAAGGAGGTTTGTAAAGGGCTCATCAATCTTTATCAATCCGAGGTCGCGCACAACCTTTGTAAAAAATCTTGAATATAATAGATGAAGGACTGCATGCTCAATGCCGCCTATGTATTGGTCTACTGGCATCCAGTATCCTGCCTTTTCAAAATCAAATGGCTTGTCATTATATTTAGGAGATGTGTAGCGCAGGAAATACCATGATGAGTCCACGAAGGTGTCCATTGTATCTGTCTCTCTCCTTGCATCCCCTTTGCATTTTGGGCACTTTACATTTAGAAAGTCCTTTGAATCCAAAAGCGGTGAGCCTCCTTTTCCTGTAAATGCAACATCCTTTGGAAGTCTCACTGGCAAATCCTTTTCAGGCACAGGCACTATGCCGCATTGATTGCAGTAGAGCATAGGTATTGGCGTTCCCCAGTATCTCTGCCTTGATATGCCCCAGTCCCGCAGACGATAATTTATGCATCTTTTCCCAATGCCATTCTTTTCAAGTTCGTCTGCAATCTTCTCTTTTGCCTCTAAAGATGAGAGATTATTAAACTCTCCTGAATTCACAAGAAAGCCGTCATCAACATAGGCATCCTTCATTGTATCAACAGAAAGCGTTTTTTCAGGATTCTGGATAACAAGCTGCAATGGGAGATTGTATTTTTTTGCAAATGCAAAATCACGTGCATCATGGCACGGAACAGCCATTACAGAGCCTGTGCCGTATTCCATCAGAACAAAATTGCCAATCCATATTGGGATCTCTTTTTTTGTGAACGGATTTATTGCGTATGCGCCAGTGAATATCCCTTCCTTTTCTGTCCCCTCACCTGTCCTTGTGAGCTTGTCCTCCTGCATCACCTTCTCAACAAATTTCATTACATCCTTTTCTGTGTTTTTGCCTTTAATAAGAACCTTAACCATTGGATGCTCTGCAGCAATGCTCATAAAGGTTGCGCCAAAAATTGTATCCTGCCTTGTAGTAAAAACAGTAATCTTCTCATCTGTGCCTGCTATTTTAAAATCTATCTCAGCGCCAGTGCTTTTGCCTATCCAGTTTCTCTGCATCATAAGCACATTTTCTGGCCAGCCTGTAAGTTTATCCGTATATGAAAGCAGCTCCTCTGCATAATCAGTAATCTTAAAGAACCACTGCTCAAGCTCCTTCTGCTTTACAATGGAGTCGCACCTCCAGCATTTTCCGTCATCCACCTGCTCATTTGCAAGCACTGTCTCGCACGAAGGGCACCAGTTTACAAAGGACTTTTTCTTATATGCAATCCCCTTTTCATACATCTTTAAAAAGAGCCACTGGTTCCATTTATAATAATCCTCGTCACAGGTTGCAATCTCCCTGCTCCAGTCATAGCTCAGGCCCAGCTTCTTTATCTGCGCCTTCATGCTTGCAATATTTTCATAAGTCCATTTTGCAGGATGTATCCCCTTTTCAATAGCAGCATTCTCTGCTGGCATACCGAATGCATCCCAGCCAATTGGATGTATAACAGAATACCCGTTCATTATCTTATAGCGCGCTATTACATCGCCTATAACATAATTCCGCACATGGCCCATGTGTATCCTGCCAGAGGGATAAGGAAACATCTCAAGGCAGTAATATTTCTTTTTATTAGGGTCTTCTTTTGAAACAAAAAGCCCCTCCCAATTCCTCTGCCACTTTTGTTCTATATCTTTTGGAGAGTATTTCTTTTCCATTGGCGTAAGTTTTATCATAGTAAAGACTTTTTCGCAAGGGGTTTCTATTGACTATTAGGGGGGACAGGGACATCTTCACAGTGAAGGCTGAGGCATTAACGCATTCTTCATGGCCTTGTTTTAACAGCCTAATGCGGCGGTAAGCGGCCGCCCGAAGGGCGTGTCCGTCTTGACTGCCTGGTTCCCTGCCCGAGCGAAGCGAGGGAGGGAACGAAAAAATCAGCCGGAGCGTAGCGATCGGCTGGATTGATCTTGTTAGGCCGATGCACTTGGCAGAACGCTATTGCAAAGGTTGATAACGCTTGAGCATTTCAAGTGCACGACGCCAGGCATCGCGGTCGTCGTCGCGGCGATAGGCGCTGGCAGGCTTACCTTTAGCGTCCGTTTGCAAATTGAATCCGTGGCTGGCTTCAGGGTACACTACGAGTTCGAATTGCGCTCCACTTTTCTTCGCAGCGGCTTCCATAGCCTGCATGGATTCAATCACACAACAGTCTTGGTACCTGTCGCGCTGAGCGGCCATCACCAGCACCGGAACTCGGAAGCGTTTGACGAACCAGTCCATTTTGTTCGCCCAAGACTTGGTGTACGGGTAATAGGCCACCACCATAGAAACAAGGTCTGAAAGAGGCGTTGCGTTGTATAGAGCGCCTCCACCTCCAAGAGAAAAGCCGATTACCGCAGCTTTGCCCTTGACAGCATTCGGGGACAACTGCGCCCGTTCGATAGCTTTCTTCAAATTGGCCTCGCCGGTGAGTTCGGGGTTGAGGATGTCCTGGCCGGTTAGGAGGACCGAGTAGTAGCCAAGTTTAGCTAACTCCGCCGCATAACTCTGATACGAATTAGGACCCGACTGCCCTGAAATGAGAATGATCACAGAACCTGGTTTCCCATTGGTTGGGGCGTAGACCGTTTGGGCGGGACCTTCGGGACCCGCGTCGGTTGACACACCGTCGGCCGCAGATACCGACGCTGCGATCAAAGCAAACATCCATCCGACCACACACGCCGTTGCGAAGCATGTGAGCCACTGACCACGATACACGGGATTAGTAGATATTGTTTTCATGTTTTCTCCTCCAGTTTGTATTAGCAGCAGGATGCTGCCTTGTATTAGTGTCTAACGTGGAGCTAAGGGGCGCCGCGCTTTTGCGGCGTCCCGCTTGAGCGCAGGGTTATGCATGAAACCTCACAAATGTTCCTGCCTTTGGCAGGGATGATCTGTTCTCTATCCATAGCCCGTCACTGCCTAATGACTCGTAGCTGCTGAACACAAATGGAAGCACCTCTGCCTTAAACGGATCGTCCATTTGATCAAATACATTGATGTGCAGGTGTGGCATTGTTGAATTTCCTGAGTTGCCCACCATTCCAATTGCTTGGCCTTGCCTCACTTGCTCACCTTCCGTCACCGATATTGACTGATTTCTGAGATGGGCAAGAAAAACGATATAGCCTTCCTTCGCTTGTAGCATCACATGATTCCCAGCGTTAGGTCTAATATCTAGCCGGCCATTTTCTTGCTTGGGTCTAAATTTATGAATATTAGAGGGACACTTCCCATATTTATTTCTTCCCCTTCTTTGGTCGTCCTGCCTTCTTTGGCAGAATATCACGCGCAAGAAGCCTCTCAATCCTCTTTATAAATCCCTCTGCGCCTA
>JAHFEP010000300.1 GCA_023248415.1 Nitrospirota bacterium | reverse complement strand
TCTATGGGTAACATTTGTATATTCACCCCTTGCACACTGGGTCTGGGGCGGCGGATGGATTGGCAGTGTGCTTGGCGCCCTCGATTTTGCAGGCGGCACAGTTGTTCATATAAGTTCAGGCGTTGCTGCACTGACTTCAGCTTATGTTATTGGCAGCCGCAAAGGCCACGGTATCCAACCAATGCCGCCGCATAACAGGACATTAACTGTTACAGGCGCTGCTTTGTTATGGTTTGGCTGGTTTGGATTTAATGCAGGCAGCGCACTTTCATCAGGCGGAATTGCAACCTCAGCCCTTGTAAATACAAACACATCTGCGTCTGCTGCAACACTTTCATGGATATTAATTGAATGGATGCACAGAGGCAAACCTACTCTCATTGGCGCAGTCAGCGGCTCTATTGCAGGTCTTGTTGCTATTACACCAGCATCTGGTTATGTTAGTCCAATTTCATCAATCCTAATCGGCACAGTTGCTGCTGCTTTCTGCTATGCTGCAGTTATGTTAAAGCCAAGATTTGGATACGACGACTCCTTTGATGTCTTTGCCATTCATGCTGTTGGAGGCACATGGGGGGCATTAGGCACAGGGCTTTTTGCATCAACTGCTGTAAATCCTTCTGGTTTAGACGGTCTCTTCTTTGGGAATCCGCCCTTAATTGGCATTCAGGCTATTGCAATAGTTGTAACTTATATATATGTGTCAATGTACACCTTTGTTATTCTGAAAATTGTTGACCTGATAATCGGATTAAGGGTTGATGAAGAATCAGAGGCAATTGGCCTTGACTATACACAGCACAAAGAAAGCGGTTATAATTTAAGTTAGGATAGATAATTTATGGCGACTGAATTCCTGCCCACAAAATTGCCTTAAACTAACCTGTAATAACCAGTGATTTACACAGAAGTTATCTACCAATTGCCTACCTTTTTGTAAGAGCCAAGACAAAAATGTATTATATTTAAATCAGACCTTCATAACTATTCCTGACAAAAAACTTTCTTCAACTTAATAAAAAAACACTAAAAAAATTAATAACTTTAATAGATTAGAAGGCAAAAAAAATTGCCTATATATAGGTTATTTATATTTGGCACGATTATTGCGTTATCTAAGCAGTATAGAAAAGGAGAGAACTATATAATGGAAAAAAAAGAACGTCTTGTAGTTATTGGTAATGGCATGGCTGGGGTTGCGGCTGTAGAGCATCTCCTGTCAAAAAGACAGGACATGGACATTACAATTTTTGGATCCGAGCCATATACGAATTACAACCGCGTCCTCCTTTCATCTGTCCTTTCAGGCGAGGTTGATCAGAGTGAAATTATCCTCAATCCTCAAAAGTGGTATGAGAAAAACGGGATTGAATTGCATCTTGGCGCATCTGTAAAAAAGATTAACAAAAAAGAAAAGTTTGCAATTACAACTGAGGGTGATATATATCCTTTTGATAAGCTCCTTATCGCAACAGGAAGCAGCGCCTTTATCCCGTCAATCAAAGGGATTCAAAACAGGGGAAATCTGAATCAAGGGGTTTTTACATTCAGGAATCTTGATGATGCCAAATCCATGATTAGCTGGGCGCAAAGATGCAGAAAGGCTATTGTGATTGGAGGCGGCCTTTTGGGTCTTGAGGCTGCACGCGGACTTATCCGGCAGGGTGTAGAAGTAACTGTCGTTCACTTAATGGATAGGCTCATGGATATGCAGCTTGATGCTGCTGCTGCACAAATTTTGAAAAAAGAGATTACAAAACTCGGTATTCAGGTTCTTCTAAAACATTCTGCAAAGGAAATAATCGTAGATGGGCATGTTAAAGGTCTCCGTTTTACTAATGGCGATGCCCATGAGGCAGATATGATAGTAATTGCAGCAGGCATACGTCCGAATATCCAATTAGCTAAAGAGGCAGGTCTTGCAGTGAACAGCGGAATTGTTGTTGATGATTATTTACAGACCAGCAGCAAGAATATTTATGCAGTTGGAGAATGTGCAGAGCACATGGGAAAGGTATACGGGATTGTGGCTCCGTTGATGGAGCAGGCTAAGATAGCAGCTAATGCAATTTCAGGGGATTACACGCTTTGCTATAAGGGTTCTGTTGTTTCAACCAAGCTCAAGGTAGCCGGGATTCCTTTGGCCTCAATTGGAAATATCCATGAGGACGGTGCAGGATGTGAGGCAATAGTTTACAGCGATCCAGGCGCCTCTCTTTATAAGAAAGCGGTAATACAGGGAGGACGGGTTGTTGGTGCAATTCTTCTTGGCGACTTGGGTGAATACAATCGTTTTTTTGAATATATCAAGAATAAGGATGATATCTCCCTCAATAGAAAGACGCTTTTAACAGGCCAGGCAGGCGCTGTGACCTCCGTAGCCTCTATGGCAGATACAGCTACAATTTGCGGATGTATGGGTGTAACTAAGGGAACCATTGTAAAGGCTATAGAGGAAGACGGTTTGACAAGCAAACAGGAGATATCTGAAAAGACAAAGGCCTGTACATCCTGCAAGGGATGCGCCCCGCTGATTGATCAGATATTGCAAGATGTTCTTGGTGGAGAATATGTAAAACAGGATGGACCGCAATGGTTTTGCGATTGTATTCCAATGACATGGGAGGATATCCGAAAAGAGGTAATAGCCCGTGGTCTTAAATCAGTGAGCGAGATTCTTCATGTTCTTGGAAATGGCCATGGATGTGAGACCTGCAAACCTGGGCTGAATTATATGCTTTCAGAACTTTATATAAATGACTATAAGATAGAGGATGACACCTGTTTGGTTGATGATAAATTTTATGCCAATATTCAAAAAGACGGAACATTTTCAGTTGTCCCCCGCATCTATGGCGGGGTTACTAACCCTGATCAGCTTAGACGGATAGCTGATGTAGCAGATAA
>JAHFEP010000128.1 GCA_023248415.1 Nitrospirota bacterium | reverse complement strand
CAAGCAGAAGATATTTTCAAGGAAGCAGTATCTTCAAATTGGCGGAGGACTTATGCTAAAGGAGCTCGCAGATTTATCTGTAGCAGCCAGAGGCAGAAGCAATGTATACCACCTCCTTGCCAAGCTGTTTCTAAAAGAGGTCTCGCCTGAATTACTCGCCGCCCTTAGATCCAAAGATGTGATTGAATCCCTTAATGAACTCGGCTCAGATTTCAACACTATTCTTAGCAGCAAACCACAAGAAATATTATTAGATGAACTCTCTCAGGAATACGCTGCCCTATTTATTGTGCCTGGCGGCATACCGCCTTATGAGTCAGTCCGCTTAAAAGACCTGCTTAATCAGGAGCCTGCATGGAAGACAGAGGAATTTTATAAAAGGTGCGGCCTGATTATTAAAGATAACTGCAAGACATTCCCTGACCATTTAGGAATGGAGCTAAAATTTATGGCATATCTATCCGATAAGGAATCATCAGCTTGGCAGGATAAAGATGAAAAGGCTGCTGCTGAATGGGGCAATCTTCAAAAGGATTTTTTTTCCAATCATATTAACAAATGGGTCTTTGGGTTTTTAGATGATTTAGACAGATTTGCCTTTCATCCATTTTACAAAGAAGCAGCAAGGCTGACAAAGGGCTTTTTAGAAACAGAGAGGGAAGAATTTAATATCAACGAATAAAGAGGCAATGCCATGTATACAAGAAGGGAATTCATATCCATTTTAATCCCCCCTCACCCCCCTTTAGTAAAGGGGGGAAGGGGGGATTATTTAGAGTCAAAAGAGGTTCATGAGGAAAGAGAAATATCAGAATGCCCTGAGTGTGGACGGCCATATTTCCCAGATGATAATCCTGAAGGATGCCCAAGCTGCAAAAAAGGGATGGATAAAAGGGCTGCGGAAATCCTATTTGGAAAGAAAGGGGGATGACTATGAAAAAGTTACTTCTGTTGGTTTTTATTTTAGCGGCAATTGTATTTGCTTCAACAGTCTTTGCTGAAGAAAAGGGGTCTTATGTAAGCTACAAGAAGTGCGGGGGGTGTCATATAAGCCAGAGGGATTCATGGCTTGACACAAGCCATGCAAAGGCCATGGACTCTTTAAAGCCAAAGGCAAAAACAAATGAAAAGAAAAAGGCAAAGCTTGACCCTAATAAGGACTACACCAATGATAAGGACTGCATCGGCTGCCATACAACAGGTTATGGAGAAAAAGGCGGTTACAAGGCGGATATGCCGGAGAAAAAAGCAAAGTTCCTGCAGGGTGTCAGTTGCGAAATGTGCCACGGCGCAGGGAGTCTTTTTAGAAAGAAGCACAAAGAGGCAGGCGCAAATTTTAAGAAGACAAAGGAGGCAACACCAAGAAAGGAGCTTGCTGATGCAGGCCAGGTTTTTGATTACGAGGAGGCATGCGCAGGTTGTCATCTGAACTATAAAGGCTCACCATGGAAGGGTGCAAAGGAGCCTTATACACCATTTACTCCGAGTGTAGATGCCAAGTATAAGTTTGACTTTGAAAAGGCGGTAAAAGAGACAGGCAAAGGCAAGGCAAAGGCAATACATGAACATTTTAAACTAAGGGATGTATTCAAAGGCGAACCAATGCCAAAGATAAGGGCAGAGATCCAGAAGACTGCCAAGGAGCCAAAGGCAGGTGAAGAAAAAGAGGAGGAGTAAGATGAAAATAAAAAATATTTCTTTGGTCTCTGTTTTTACATCCCTCCTTGTTCTGGGATTAACAATCTCTGCATACGCTGCTGCGCAATCTGATATCCCGGAGGCAGAGTTCACATTTCCATATATCGGAAACAGGGTAGTAATTTGGCTGATAAGCGAGGTGCACCTCCTCTTTGGCGCCTTTATTCTCGGCACGCCGATCTTTATAGTTGTATGCGAATATATCGGCATGAGGACAAAAGATATGAGATACGAGAGGCTCGCAAAGGAGATAACAAAGGTAACCCTCCTCTGTTATGCCTTTACAGTCCTCTTTGGCGGTATGTTTGCAATGTTTCTCTTTGCCCTGTATCCAAAGCTCTCTGCCTATTTGCTTATTAAATTCTTCCCTATAGCAGTTGGGGTTTATTCCATCCTCTGGGTAACAGAAAGCACGCTCATGTACCTCTACTGGTATACATGGGATACATTGGGTGCAAGGAAAAAGGGCCTGCATTTAGCAATGGGCATTGGTGTAAATATTTCAGGCTTTCTTACAATGGCTGCAATAAATTCCGTTGCCTCTTTTATGCTCACACCGCCAAAACCAGTGGAGGGAGCAACCCTTTGGCAGCTTGTTAATAATGCCACATGGATACCGCTTATCCTCCACAGGCTGCTTGGAAATGTATGCTTTGGCGGTTTCATTGCAGCCATGATAGCAGGATATATGTCTATCATATCCAAGACAAAGGAGGACAGGGCATTCTATGACTGGCAGGGCTTTGTAGGCACGCTCATTGGCATGGCATTTCTATTGCCCATTCCTATAATGGGCTACATATACTCCCTTGAAATCTACAAGTACGGCGCGGAATTGGGTGTGTATCAGATGTCTGACAGGCTCTCCATGTTCTATGAAATCAACGGCATACTTACAGGCGTCCTCTTTGTTGGCGCAAATTATTATATCTGGCTATCCATGAAGAGGATAACAGGCGCAGAGAGATTTAAGAGTATCATAAAGATAGGCTTCATTGTTGCCTTTATCTCAAATGCAATATGGGTAATACCAAGACATTTCATAGCAACAATGATTCTTGAACCCGGGATGGGCTATGCAAATGAGGCAGAGATGATGGCGAGCGCAGAACTTCCATCCCATCTTGCCTTTCTGTCACTTATGCCTGCAAAGAATATTGCTGTTACCCTGATAATCCTTGTAACACTCCTAAACTATATCCTGTATTGGAGGGCATTGAAAAAAGGCGAAATCGTCTGGGGAAAGATAGATGCAATGGCAGACTATGTCCTCATATTCCAGTCCTTTACTGTTATCTGGCTTATGGCATTTATGGGCGCTGTAAGGGAGCTGAACAGAAAATTCTACCATGTCTATCTCCATATAAAGGACTATACTGTTGACGCCTTTTCACCGACACTGGCATATAGCAGTGTTCTGACAACGATTATAACTGCTATATTCTTTGCCCTTTTGAGCTTTGCTATATGGCTGATGCTTCATAAGGAGGTTGCACCTTCAAAGTAGGGGCGTATTATAATACGCCCCTACAGACTGATTGCAAAGGAGGAGTGGCTATGTCAGATGCTAATTCAATAAACATAAAACGAAAGGCAATTATAGCCATTATTGCTTTACCCTCTGTATGGATTATAAGCTATCTATTGGGCTTTCCTATCCTCTTCAGATGGATGTTTGCGGTATATGTAGTCGTTATATTCCTATTCTTTCTTCTGCTGGATGCGCCTGCAATGGAAAGGAGAAAGAGAGGCGGTCTGAGCATCCTGCTGACCTTTTTAATTGGGTCAGTTGTCTATACAGTTATTGGGGTCGGCTTTCCACAGTATGACCCGAAGATAGAGAGAGAAAAGATAAGGAAGCTTACAACAGGAAGGATGGAGATGGCAAAGATTGAAGACCCTGTGAAGCTCATAGAGGCAGGAAAGGATGCGTATGACCTTTATGAGTGCTACAACTGCCATAAGCTAAAAGGAAAGGGAGGCGCAAAAAGCAGGGGGCCTGAGCTTGATGATATAGGATGGGAGAGTGCGTTTTATATTAAAGAGGCCCTCTTAGACCCAATGGCCTGGATACCAGATGAGTTTGATAAACCAAAGCTGAGGGATGCAATGCCAGACTATTACAGTGAAGAGCTTAATGAAGGCGAATACAAGGCAGTCATGGCATATCTGAAGTCTTTAAGGTTAAGCGCTGATAAGATGCCGAGGGGCTGGTGGACAGAGCCGAGGATAATACTTGAGGGCAAGAATATATATGACGGCATTACAAATCCATCTGTAAACTGCGCTGCCTGCCATGGAAGGGATGGGAAATCTGTTATGAGCGGTGCAAGGGAAATGAGAGATGCCAATGCAAAGGGTTCAGAAAAGACAGATGTTAGCAGAAAAAAACCAATAAAGGAGTGGTCGGACAAGGACTGGTTTGATGCTATAAAAAAGGGTGTGCCAGAGACAGCAATGCTCGGATGGGGGCAGGCGCTTTCAGACAGCGATATATGGAAGGTGGCAGCCTACTGCGCAACCTTATCAGGCGCAAAAGGGATGACGCAGGAGAAGCTAAAGGCATTTTTAGAAACAGAACACGGCAAGCTCCTGACATCCTATCTTAAAAAGGAGGATGAGAGGAAGGAGAAGGTAACAGAGTTAGAAGGAGAGATAGAGGGAAATTAATGTAATTAAAAGGAGGTGAATGTTATGCCAAGATGGGGAATGGTAATTGATTTAAGAAGGTGTATTGGCTGCAATGCCTGCACTGTTGCGTGCAAGGCAGAGAATGAGGTGCCTCTCGGTGTATGGAGGACGCATGTGAGGTATTATGAAAAGGGAAGGTATCCTCATGTAAAGCGCCACTTCTTCCCGATACTGTGCGACCACTGCGAAGAGGCGCCATGCATTGAGGCATCAGAGAATAATGGCGTAGGCAGCTTTTACAAAACAGATGATGGTATTGTTCTTATAGACTACAAAAAGCTGGAGAAGAGGACGCCGGCGCAGATAAAAACAGAGGCAAAGGCAGCTATTGAGGCATGTCCATTGGAAGCTGTCTTTGTTAACCCTTTAACAAATCTGCCGGAGAAGTGCACATTCTGCAGCCACAGGGTTGAGAAAGGGCTTGTCCCTGCCTGTGTCCAGACATGTATTGGAAGGGCAAGGGTCTTTGGGGACATCTCTGACCGTAAGAGCGTAGCTGCAAAACTGATCGCCTCTAATCCAACGCGAACCATGATGCCTGCGGATGACGGCGGCGGTTCAGGTGTTTATTACATTGGTCTTGATGCAGCTCATATTGACTATGAGGCATTAAAGGGTGGAAGACAGATAGACCCAAAGGATTTTGATAATGACATTATTTCACAGAATACAGGCCCTGTGTTCAAAGGGTGGACCCCAAATACACCTGTGAATCACGGGAAATAAAAAGGAGGTGAAGCTAATGAAGATTACAAGAAGAGGCTTTGTAAAGTTTGGCATTGCAACAGGAGCGGCTATTGCCATTGGAGACAGCCTTTTTGCCAATGCAGATGAACTGGGATTAGGCGGCAAGGGTGTTGCAATTGACAAGAGCAAGATTAAGGGCAGTGACTTTGATAAGGTTGTTCCATACACCTGCCTTGTCTGCAATATTGAAGACGGAGGCCTTGCATATATCAAAGACGGAAGGGTCAGAAAGCTTGAAGGCAATGACAAGCATGTATCTACAAGGGGAAGGCTCTGTGCAAAAGGCAATGCAGGCATGTGGCATATCTATGACCCTGACAGGATACTCTATCCATTAAAGAGGGCTGGAAAGAGGGGTGAAGGCAAGTGGAAAAGGATATCCTGGGATGAGGCAATAGCAGAGGTTGCTGACAAGATAAAGGCCGTTATTGATAAAGGCCACCCAAATGAGATAATGGTCAAGTGGGGAAGGGACAGGAGCGGCGGCGCAACAGGAAGATTCATGAAGACCCTCGGTACAAATACTGGCGTTAATCATACCTCCACATGCGAGTCAAGCAAGAAAATCGGCATGCAGCCGACATGGGGGCCTGACATAGAGACGCCTGACTTTGCAAATACAAAATATATACTGAACTTTGGCAGCAATATCCTTGAGGCAGCCTATTTTATGAATCCATACTCACAGAGAATTGCAGAGGGCTTGGTAGATAATAAGGCAAAGCTTGTAACCTTTGATGTCAGGCTCTCCAATACTGCAGGACGTTCAGATGAATGGTTCCCAATATTTCCGGGCACAGACGGCATTGTTGCGCTTGCAATGGCAAATGTGATAATGCGGGAAGGACTGGCAGATATTGATTTTATCAATGACTGGACAAATTACAGCGCTGATAAGCTGTCTGCCTATCTAAAGCAGTTTACGCCTGAGATGGCTGAGAAATATTCTGGCATGTCTGCAAAGGATATTAAAAGGATAGCCATTGAGTTTGCCTCTACAAAACCTGCCACTACCTATACCTACAGGGGGCCTGCAAAACATCTCTATGGTTCATATAATGAAAGGGCTATAATGCTCCTGCCGATAATCACAGGCAATGTAGAGAAAAAGGGCGGCTACTGCCTGCCGAGGGGAATGGGCTATGACCAGCCGGACCCAAAGCCCTCAGACGGCAAGGAACCGAGCTATCTCTCAACACCGCCTGACTATCCCCTTGCAGAACATAAAGTGAGCCACCTCGTGCCTTTCTGGATTAAAGAAGGCAAGCAAAAGATTAGTGTGTATATGAACTATATGTCCTGCGAAGGCTATACCAATCCTGCTGCAAGCGTTTGGAGAGAGGTCTTGTCGGATGAAAAACTTATACCTTTCAGCTTTACCTTTTCTAACCAGATGCAGGAGACCGCAAATCTCATGGACATAATCCTGCCTGACTGCAGCTACCTTGAAAGGCACGACCCTGAGAGTATGCCTTCAAGCCTCTGGCCGTGGGTTGGAATAAGACAGGCGGTTATAAAACCGCTTGGAGAGTCAATAGAATTCAGAGAGACGCTAAAGAGGATAATCCACAAGATAGACCCAGACGGAAAACGCGGCATGAAGAAATACTGGGAGTTCAAGGACGCTGAGGATTATGTGAGAAGGCAGTTTGACAATATCCCCGGGCTTAAGGATGTCGGCGGCTATGACTTCCTAAAGAAGAACGGTGTATGGCCTGTCTATGGAACACTTGACCCTGCAACAGGCAAGATAGTTGATAAAAACGGCGATGAGATTAAACCTGAGTATGGCAGCCCTTATAAAGAGGACCCGAATGGCAAGGTAACAATGCGCGGCAAGAAATATAAGGGATTCGGAACTCCTGATGGAAAAATCAATATACATGCTGCAAGCTATGAAAAGTATGGCTTCAATCCCCTGCCTGTGTTCAAGGCGCACCCATGGCACTGGAATAAAGACGGCTCATCAAAAATAAAAGACGATGAGATGATAATGACTACATTCAAGTGGAATGTGCATACACAGTCGAGAACGCCAAATGTAAAGTGGCTGACAGAGATTGTTCACAGCAACCCGGCATGGATAAACAAGGCAACAGCAGACAAACTCGGCATCAAGCATGGAGACCTGATAAGGATTACAAGCCCTGTCGGCTATATAGTTACAAAGGCAAGGGTTACAGAGGGCATACATCCAAAGGTTGTTGCTGTCTCCAATACACTCGGCACAAGATTCGGAAGGGTGGCAACAGCCAAAAAGAACGAATCACCTTCCATGTGGGGCAGCACAGAAGACCCTGATATGAAGAATATCTGGTGGAAGGCAGAGGGTGTTAATCCAAATGATATAATCCCTGCCACTGCAGATCCAATCGGAGGCTCACAGGGCTGGTATGATACAGTGGTTAAAGTAACGCCAGCAAAGGCTGGAGACAAGCTTGGCGACACAAAGGTTGACAATAGCAAACACGTTGAGTTTTTTAAAGAGACAATGCAGTATGCATACACAGGCACCAAGCACAGGGAGATGCACCCAGAGGTTAAGGTAGAAAAACTCCCGCCAGCAGAGCTAAAGATGGGGCATTAAAAAATCTGCTTAATACTTTATGGGCGGTCATCAATGACCGCCCATTTTGTTTTTGCTTATCTCCCCTTCCAATTAAAAGTTGACCTGCCTTGCTGATTTGCATATAATTAAACAAGTGAATGATAAAAAATATGAGATACTTCCTACAACAGCAGATATCGGCATCATTGCCTATGGCAAAGATATAATCACTCTTTTCAAAAATGCTGCAGAGGGCATGTTTGACCTTGTTTGTGAAATGGAAAATGTTGAGTCTAAGCAGGAGGAGATAGTTGATGTGTCTGGCCCGAATTTAGAGGAACTTCTTGTTGCGTGGCTGAAT